>NZ_JBHJUK010000151.1:0-19756 GCF_042266225.1 Kitasatospora sp. NPDC056181 | reverse complement strand
GGGGGGGCTCGCCCCCCCCCCCCCGCCGCGCGGCGCCCCGCGTCAGGTGGTGCTGAAGGTGAACCAGTTGACGTTGACGAAGTCGGCCGGCTGGCCGCTGGTGAAGGTCAGGTAGACGTCGTGCTTGCCGGTGACCGCGCTGATGTTGGCCGGCACGGTGGTCCAGCTCTGCCAGCCACCGGTGTTGGCGACGGCGAACGAGCCGACCGGGGCGCTGGTCCGGCTGTCCAGCCGCACCTCCACCAGTCCGCTGACGCCGCCCGCCGCGCCCGAGGCCACCCGGGCCTTGAACTGCCGGGCCGGGGTGCTGCCGAAGTCCACGCCGGGATAGAGCGCCCAGTCCCCGTTGGCCAGGGCGGCGAGGTTCTGGCCACCGCCGGAGTCCGTGGTGGTCTCCAGTGCCGTCCCCGACTGCCCGCTGTAGGCCTCGGCCTGGATGGTGCCGTACGCGCTGCCGGTGCCGCCGGGCGGCGGCGTGGTGGTCGGCGGTGTGGTGGTGGGCGGCGGCGTCGTCGGAGGCTGCGTGGTCGGCGGCGGCGTGCCCGTGCCCCCGGAGCTGTAGACCGCGACGTAGTCCACCAGCATCGGGACGCCGGAGGCGGTGCTCGCCGTCGGCGTGCGGTAGCCCGCCACCGGGTCCGGGAAGGCACCGCCCATCGCGACGTTCAGCAGGATGAAGTGCCCGTGCGCGGTGGCCGCGTCCCAGCTGGCCGCGTCCATCTGCGCCGAGGTGACGGAGTGGTACTGCACGCCGTCGACGTACCAGCGCAGCTGCTGCGGGCTGACGGTGCGGTCCCACTCCAGCGCGTAGGTGTGGAAGTTGCCCTGGCAGGCGGAGCCCGGGCAGGCGTGCACGGCGCCGAGGCCGGTGGTCTCGTTGCACGGGCCGCCGGGGTTTCCGCCGCAGTGCAGGGTGCCCCAGACCTGGTTGACGCCGTTGACGTTCTCCATCAGGTCGAACTCGCCGATGGACGGCCAGTTCCAGTAGTTACCGCGGTACGGCGCGCCCAGCGTCCAGAAGGCCGGCCAGTAGCCGGCCGCGGCCGGGCCGGTCACGTTCGGCATCTGGATCCGGGACTCGATCCGCAGCTTGCCCCCGGCCGGCGGTTCGAAGTCGCTGCGCCGGGTCTCGATCCGGCCGGAGGTCCAGTTGCCGTTGGCGTCCCGGATCGGGGTGATGCGCAGGTTCCCGGCGCCGTCCTGGCGGAGGTTGGCGGTGTCGGCGGTGTACGTCTGGACCTCGCCGGTACCCCAGTTGGCGGCTCCGCCGGGGTAGCTCGTCCCGGTGTCGACGATCCAGTCGGCGCCGGAGGGCAGGGTGTTGGCGGCGCCGCCGAAGTCGTCGCTCCAGACGGTGGTCCAGCCGGCGGGGGCGGGCGGGACGGCGGCCGTGGCGGTGGAGCCCAGCAGTGCGGCGCAGAGCGCGGTGGCCGCGCCAGCCGCCGTCAGGACGGTGGCCAGGGCCCGGCGGGGACGCCGTCGGCGGGTGGCGGTGGTGCTGGGCACGGTGGTTCTGGGCACGGTGCTTGCGGACACGGTGGGGCACCTCCGTGAGTGGGCGGACGTGGGGGGCTCGGAGCCGGTGGGAGCAACTGATGAGAGCGCTCTCATCCCTCCGATGCGCACCACTGTCCCGCCCCTGAACGACTGCGGTCAAGAGGTGAAGTGGCGAACTTCTGCCCGCGGCCAATGAGTTCATGCCTTGAACTGAGTGAGGTCGCCCGCCCTCCGAGTGGGATTGACCGCCTTCCTGGACATGTGTCTATGATTAATGGACACCTGTCCAGAAAGGAGCCCGTCCATGGGCGTCGTGGCGAACACGTTGGTGGCCCTGGTGGCCGCGCTGCACGGATACATCCTGGTGCTGGAGATGTTCCTCTGGGAGCGGGCGCCCGGCCGGGGCCTCTCCGGCTTCGACGCGCAGATGGCGAAGGCCACCGCCCCGTTGGCCGCCAACCAGGGCCTCTACAACGGCTTCCTGGCCGCCGGCCTGGTCTGGGGCCTGGTCGCCGGCGACCCCACGGGCTTCCCCGTCCAGGTGTTCTTCCTATCCTGCGTGGTGGTGGCGGGCCTGTACGGCGCGGCGACCGCCAACCGCCGGATCCTCGTCGCCCAGGCCCTTCCCGGCGCCCTCGCGCTCGCCGCCGTCCTGGCCGCGCGATGAGCGACGCACGGACCGACCGCACCCGGGCCCGGCTCCGCGCGGCCCTGCTCGCCGAGTGCGCCGAGCGCCCGCTGGCCGAGGTCAGTGTGGCCGCCGTGGTCCGGCGGGCGGCCGTCGGACGGGCCACCTTCTACCTCCACTACGAGGACCTCCAGGCCCTCGCGGTGGACGCCTGCGCCGAGGTCGTCCGGGACGCCGTCGACGCCCTGCACGCCTGGCGCGGCACCCCCGACCCGGCCGCCCCGCCACCCGCCCTGGCCGCCTTCCTCGCCGAGGTGGACCGGCACGCGGCGGTCTACCGCTCACTGCTCCTGCCCGGCGGCACCGGTCCGCTGGGCGACCTGCTCCACCGTCAGCTCCGCGAACGCAGCCGCACCGAGCGGCGGCTGGCCGGCGCCCCGCATCCCGATCTGGTCGCCACCGCCGTCGCCGCCACCTTCAGCGCCCTGCTCGCCGACTGGCTCCACGCCCTGGTGCCGGCCACCCCGGACGAACTCGCGGCCCACAGCTGGCGCCTGCTGATCTCGCTCCACCGCACGCCGTTCACCTGAGGGCCCGCGAGTCCTCGGGCCACCCGGCCGGGGCCGGGCGGGGCCGGCCAGGGCCCGGCGGGCGGCCCTCGCCCGCTGCCGCAGCGCCGCGGCTTGCCTGATATCTTCGAGAATGCCGCAATTGTCCCGTGGCACTCGACCGTGCCGCCTGCACTCCAGGAGCCCGGAATGACCGGTCAAGCCGAGCCCATCAGCGCCGTCGCCCGCGAAGCTCTGGAACGGGAACTCGCCGGGCTGCGCACCGACCGCGCGAAGGTCGCCGCCACCCTGCAGGGCGGCGAGGAGGTGGGCGACCGGGCTGACCAGGCCGACGAGTTGCAGCGCGCCACGGAGGTCGACCGCCTGGACGCCCGCATCGCCGTGATCGACGGGCGCCTGCGCCGGGCCACCGTGGCCGGCCCCCCGGACACCGACGCGATCGGCGTGGGCAGCACCGTGCGGGTGCGGTTCGCGGACGGGACCGAGACCACCGTCCAGGTCGGCGAGCTCGCGGAGGCGCTGGACCGGACCCTGGTCACCACCGACAGCCCGCTCGGGCGCGCCCTGCTCGGGCACCGCGTCGGTGAGACCGTCGACTACGAGGCGCCCACCGGGCCGACGACCGCCGTCGTGCTGTCCCTCGGCGACGGGACCGACGGGTAGCGGCCACGACCGACAGGTGGACCGACAGCCGCGACCGACAGGTAGACCGACCCGACCGACAGGACCGACAGGACCGACGGGTCGCAACGGCCCCGTGCACCACGACGCCATCGACGCCGTGCACCACGACGCCGGGGGCCCACCCGTCAACGGCCGGTGACGATACCGGCCACGAGGTTGATGGTGGTGGCCAGGATGCTCGCCCCGAACACGTACGACAGCAGGCAGTGCCGGAGGATGACCGCACGCAGCCGGGAGCTGGAGACGCTGGTGTCGGAAACCTGGTAGGTCATCCCCAAGTTGTAGCTGAAGTAGAGGAAGTCGCTGTAGCGGGGCGGGTCGTCGGTGTTGAAGTCGATCCCGCCCCCGGTCGACCCGCCCCCGGCCGACCCGCCGTCGACCGACCCGCCCCCGGCCGGAAGGTAGTAGATGTACGCGTAACGGGTGGCGTACATCAGATGCAGGGCCGCCCAGGACGCGAACACGCCGCAGAGCGCCGCCGCGGCCGCGGCGTGGCTCAGGTCCGACTTGCCGACCAGAAGCAGTGCCACGATGCCGGCCAGCCCGCACAACGCGGCCGCCACCACGACGAGTTCCTCGACGACCGGCCGGAACTCCTCGCGCCGCACGTTGCTGCGGGTGGCGTCGGCGTCCATGGGCCACAGGACGCACCACCCCGCCACCACGAATGCCGTCTCCGCCGCGGCGATCCCGGCGAGGATTCCCAGCGGGGTGGTGGTCAGCGCGCCGACGAGGGCACCGACCACCGCGCCGGCGACCGCCGAACAGGCGAGCCGGGGGACGGCGGGGAGCACCAGGCGGTTGTACACGGGGGCCTCGGGACGCAGGAACGGTCATCGGTGGAGCAGGGGGAGGACGGCGCGGGCGGGGAGGACAGCGTCAGCGTATCCGCGCGGGTACACCGGTGCAGCCCCGGCCGCACGGTGGGAGCGCCCCTGCGAAGGGCCCGGTACTGCCCACGGAGTCGAATGGCGTGCCCGGACCAGCGGGCATAGCCTGCCCGAAAATGCCGTTCCGTCCCCTCATGCCCGCTTCGGAGGGTCGAGTGTCGTGAGCACCAACAGTGACCAGCAGGATCCCCTGGAGGCCGGCGTGGGGCCCGTCCCCGAGGCGGATCCCGAGTTCCACCCCTACCACCACCCCGCCGCCGGCTGGGGCGCGGCGAAGAGCGTGTCCCGCTTCATGGTGCGCGAGGGCGCACTGGTGGACGGCCCGCGGGCGATCATGCGGATGAACCACGAGAACACCGGGTTCGACTGCCCGGGGTGCGCGTGGCCGGACGACACCAAGGGCCTGCACCTGGACATCTGCGAGAACGGCATCAAGCACGTCACCTGGGAGATGACCCGCAAGCGGGTCGGACGCGAGTTCTTCGCCGCGCACTCGGTGACCGAACTGTCCGGGTGGACCGACTACGACCTGGAGAACCAGGGGCGGCTGACCGAACCGATGGTCTACGACCCCGAGTCCGACCACTACGTCCCGATCAGCTGGAAGGAGGCGTTCGAGGTGGTCGGCCGCGCCCTGCGCGAGCTGGACGACCCGAACCAGGCCTCGTTCTACACCTCCGGCCGGCTCGGCAACGAGGCCACCTTCCTCTACCAGTTGATGGCCCGCGAACTGGGCACCAACAACCTGCCGGACTGTTCCAACATGTGCCACGAGGCGAGCGGACGCGCTCTCCAGGCTTCCCTGGGCACAGGGAAGGGGACGGTCGACCTCAAGGACTGGGAGAGCGCCGACGCCCTGTTCATCCTGGGCGTCAACGCCGCCTCCAACGCGCCCCGGATGCTCACCGCCCTCGCCGAGGCCTACCACCGCGGCGCGCAGATCGTGCACGTCAATCCGCTCGTCGAAGCGGCGGCCACCCGGACCATCATCCCCCACGACATGATGGACATGGCCCTGTTCAAGACGACCCGGACCAGCACCCTGAACCTCCAGCCGCGCATCGGCGGCGACATGGCCCTGCTGCGCGGCATGGCCAAGGCGGTCCTGGAGCAGTCCGAGTCCGACCCGAGGGCCCTGGACCGGGAGTTCATCGACCGCCACACCGCCGGCTTCGACGAGTACCGCGCACTGTGCGAGGCCACGTCGTGGGAGGAGATCGAGAAGCAGTCCGGGCTGAGCCGCGCCGACGTCCTCAAGGCGGCACGCGTGTACGGCGAGGCCGACCGCTCCGTCATCAGCTGGTGCCTGGGGCTCACCCAGCACGAGCACGGCGTCGACACCGTCCGGGAGATCGTCAACCTGCTGCTGCTCCGCGGCAACCTGGGCCGGGAGGGCGCCGGCCCCTCCCCCGTGCGCGGGCACAGCAACGTCCAGGGCAACCGCACCTGCGGCATCGACCACCGCCCCAGCGACGAGTTCCTGGACCGACTCGCCGAGGTCTGCAAGATCCGGCCACCGCGTGAGCACGGCCTGGACACCGTCAACACCCTCAGGGCGATGCACAGCGGTGACGTGAAGGTGTTCGTCGGCATGGGCGGCAACTTCGCGCTCGCGGCACCCGACACCCCGTACACCTACGCAGCGCTGCGCTCCTGCGAGCTCACCGTCCAGGTGAGCACCAAGCTGAACCGCAGCCACATCGTCCACGGCCGGCAGGCCCTCATCCTGCCGTGCCTCGGCCGTACCGAGAAGGACCACCAGCGCAGGGGCGTCCAGAGCACGTCGGTCGAGGACTCGATGAGCATGGTCCACCTGTCGGTCGGCATGAAGCGCCCCGCCTCACCGCACCTGCTGTCCGAGCCGGCCATCGTCGCCGGCATGGCCCGCGCCGCCCTGCCCGACAGCGCGACGCCCTGGGAGTGGTACGTCGAGGACTACGACCGGATCCGCGACACCATGGCCCAGGCCCTCGACGGCTTCGAGGACTTCAACCGCCGGGTGCGCCTGCCGCTAGGCTTCCGGCTCAAGCAGCCCGCCCGTGAACTGGTCTTCCTGACCCCGTCCGGGCGCGCCGAGTTCTCCACCGCCGCCCTGCCCGACGTCGTCCCCGCCCCCGGCACCCTGGCCCTGGGCACCATGCGCTCCCACGACCAGTGGAACACCACCATCTACTCCGACAACGACCGCTACCGCGGCATCAGGAACCTGCGCACGCTCGTCTTCATGAACCGGGCCGACATGCGCGAGCGCGGCATCGCCGACCTCGGGCCGGTCGACATCACGAGCACCGCGAGGGACGGCAGCCGTCGCTCGCTCCACGGCTACCTCGCCATCCCCTACGACATCCCCCGCGGCTGCGCGGCCGGCTACATGCCGGAGATGAACGTGCTCTGCGCGATCGGCGACCACAGCACCCAGAGCGACCAGCCGATCATGAAGCACCTCAAGGTCACCATCGACCCTTCCGCCTGACGGCGGGCCGGTCCGCCGTCGGTCCGCCCTCGGTCCACCGTCGGTCCGCCGTCACCGGACGAACCGCTCCAGGAGGAGGTAGGCACGCTGCTCCGCGGCGGCGAGCTCGGTCGGGTCGACCTCCGCCGGCCAGAGCTCGCCGGCCGCGGCGTCGTCGGCCTCGCGCAACTCCACCACGGCGGCGGCCAGGTGCGTCTGGACGGCCGGGAACGACCGCTCCAGGCGGCTCTCCAGCACCTGCTCCGCCTGCTCGGACGCCTCCGTGCACGCGGCCAGCGCGCGCTGCGCCCGGACCGCCGCCCGGTCGTGGACCACCAACAGCGCACAGGCCAGCGCGATGCCGATGCCGAGGACGCTGCTCAGCACCCGGTCCGTGACGAGGGTCCCGGTGGGCGAGGGGGCCGCCAGGTCGGTCAGCAGCAGCGCGAGCGGCGTGAGGAAGACGACTCCGAGGCCGTAGTTGCGGGCCACGACGTACTCCAGCAGGAACTCCAGGAACACGATCACCAGCACCAACGCCAGGGGACCGGGGTGCGCGGCCAGCACACCGAGCGCGAGCACCAGCCCGGCGGCCGTGCCCAGGGTGCGCTGGACGGCGCGCTGCGCCGCCGTGCGGACGTTGACCGAGTGCAGCACCGCGGCGGCGGAGATGGCCGCCCAGTAGGCGTGGCCGAGCCCGAGCAGCAGGGCCGTCCAACCCGCCAGCCCGGTACCGAGGGCCATCCGCAGGGCGGGGACGAGCAGGACCGAGGCGTGCCCGGGGCCGCCCCGGCGCTGCGCCGTCACCAGCCGCCCCGTCACCAGCTCGGCGGCGCGCAGTTCGGCGGCGAGCAGCGCGGCGGCGCGCCGGGTGGCAGAGGGACGGGTGGCGGAGGGATGGGTGGCGGAGGGACGGGTGGTCGGACCGGCCGGGTCCGGGACCGGGGCGACCCGGGTGAGGGCGGTCGGCGACGACAGCTCCGACAGGAGTGGCGGCTCCCGGTGGCGACGGCTCACCAGCAGGCGTACCTGGCCGCGCAGGTGCCGTGCCAGGCCGGTGGCGTCCTCCGGCGGCCGCCGGCCGGACCCGATCAGCAGCGACCAGGAGAGGTCGGTCAGGCGCACGCAGGTACCGCCCCGGCCGACACCCAGCTCGGCGGCCGTCGGAGGCATGACGTCGAGCATCCGGTACGCCTGCAGAACGGCGGCGGTCGCCCGGTGCCGGGCGGGCCTGCTCTCGCCCGCCGCACTGCCGCCGGTCGCCCCTCCGCCCACCGCACCGCTGCCGGTCGCCTCCCCGTTCACCGCACCGGCGCCGGTTGCCCCTCCGCCCGCCGCACCGCCGCCCACCGCACCACCGCCGGTCGCCTCCCACAGGTACGTGAGCTCGCGCAGGGCCGCCGCCACGGCGAGCCGCTGCGGACGGTCCGGGTACACGAGCCAACCCGCCACGGCCAGGCCCCAGGCCACGGCAGCGCCCAGGGCGGCCAGGCCGGTCTGGGGAAGGACGTCGGCCGGGGCGGGTGCGCCGTTGGCCGCCACGGCGAAGGAGAAGAGCAGCAGCACCGCGCCCAGCCCGCCCAGCCGTGCCGCGTCGCAGGCGAACTTCGCGACGCCGGCCACCACGGCCATGGCCGCGATCACCACAGCGGCACCTGCTCCCCCGTCCCGCGGATGGGCCCACGCGGCGAGCGCCGAACCGCAGCCCACGCACGCCGTCATGGCCACCGCGACCAGCGCGAGCACCCGGGCGCGGCGCGCATAGGGCAGGTTGTGGCCGAACGTGGTGGCGAAGGATCCCAGCATCGTGTAGACGGCCTGGTCGGCGTGCCCGGCCAGGGCCAACGGCACCGCCGGCAACGCCATTGCCAGCGCGGCCCGCAGGGCGAAGGACAGGGCGCCGTCGACGCTCTTCAGAGCGAGCGCGCCCCGCGGGGAGAGCGCGCGCCGCACCCTGGCAGCCGCACGCCGCCGGCCGCTCCCCCTGGTACTCAGCACGCGCCGATCCGCTCCTCGTCCCGGATTCATCACTCCGCGATCACCCTCCGCGAATTCCCCGGAGAAGTCAAAGAGGGATTACCGATTGCCCGATCGGCGCCGGTTATCCGAAACGATAAGCCATACCTATCGGCTTATCGGCGACCCCTCTTTGACCTTTCGGTGCGCACGAGGGAAGCTGCTCCCGCACCAGAATTCGGGTATTCGCGAACAACACTCGTGAATACCCGAAAATTTCACCGTGCCCCCGTGCCCCCGTGCCCCCGTGGCGCCGTGCCGACGAAGCGCCGACTGGCGTCCGGAGCGACGGTCCGGTAGACCCGGGACGTGCTGTTCCGTCAACTCGAATACCTGGTGGCCCTCTCCCGGGAGCGCCACTTCGCCCGCGCCGCGCAGGCCTGTCACGTCTCCCAGCCCGCCCTCTCCGAGGCGATCCGCAAGCTGGAGGAGGAGCTGGACGTCCCGCTGATCCTACGCGGCCGCAGGTACGAGGGCCTCACGCCCGAGGGCGAACGCATCGTCGTGCGGGCGCGGCGGATCCTGGCCGACCGTGACGCCCTCCGGAGCGAGGTCGGCGCCCTGCGCAGCGGGCTGAGCGGCCGGCTGCGGATCGGGGCCGTCCCGACCGCGTCCGGCGCCGTCGCCCAGCTGACCGGCCCGTTCTGCGCGGCGCACCCGCTGGTCACCGTGGAGGTCAGTGCGGACCTCCGGTCGGAGGAGATCCTCCGGCGGCTGCAGAACTTCGAACTCGACGCCGGAGTCACCTACCTGCACGGAGACCTCTCCGAGAACCTCCGGGCCGTCCCGCTGTACGAGGAGCGGTACGTGCTGCTCACCGGCGACGCCGACAGCCTCGCCCACCGGACCACGGCGACCTGGGCGGAGGCCTCGCAGCTGCCGCTCTGCCTGCTGACCCCGGCGATGCAGGGCCGCCGGGTGCTGGACGAGCTGTTCGCCGAGGCCGGGCTTCGGCCGTCGCCCCGGGTCGAGACCGATTCCGTGGCGGCCCTCTTCGCCCACGTCCGGACGGGAAGGTGGGCCAGTATCGTCCCGCGCACCTGGCTGCACGTCTTCGGCGTGCCGTACGGCATGCGGGCGGTGCCGATGACCGGGCCCGCCCGGGCGGTGCCGGTCGGGCTGGTGGTGTCCGCCCGCGAGCCGGGTTCGGTCCTGGCCCGCGCACTCACGGAGACCGCCCGCAGCACCGACGTCGCCGCCGCCCTGGACCGCCTCCCCGGCGACCCCGGGCCGCAGTAGACGAGCCGCAGCAGACGGGCCGCGGCGGACGGGGCGCGGTGGGCACGCCGCGGTCGGACGAGCCGCGCCGGACAGCGCACCGCAGACAGGGCGCAGCAGACGGGCCGTCGGGCGGACATGATGTCGGTGACACCTCATCACCACACCCGACACGTTGCGAGGACCAGATGACCGACGCCTCCGTCTCCTTCCGGCTCCACCCGGGCGCCCCCGACTCCCCCGTGATCCTGCACGTCCCGCACTCCTCCCGGGACATACCCGCCGGGGTCCGCGCCGGGATCGTGCTGGACGAGGAGGCGCTCACGCGGGAACTCGACCACATCACCGACGCGCACACGGCGGAGATCGCCGCGAGGGCGTCGGCCGCGGCGGGCGTCACCCCCTGGCGGTTCGTCAACCGGCTCTCGCGCCTGGTCGTCGACCCCGAACGGTTCCCCGACGAGCGGGAGGAGATGCTGGCGGCCGGCATGGGTGCGGTCTACACCCGGACCACGCACCGCGAGGTGCTCCGCCCGGAGGGTTTCGACGGCCGGCCGTTGCTGGAGCGCTACTTCCACCCGTACGCGGAGGCGGTGACGGCCGCGGTCGAGGAGCGTCTGGAAGCGGTCGGTCGCGCGGTGGTCATCGACGTCCACTCGTACCCGACGAAGGCCCTGCCGTACGAGCTCCACGGTGAGGGGCCCAGGCCGCCGGTCTGCCTCGGCACGGACCCGTTCCACACGCCCGCCGCGTTGCTCGACGCGGCGCAGCAGGCGTTCGCGGGCTTCGGCGGCACCGGCCTCGACAGCCCGTTCGCCGGGACGTACGTGCCCCTGCGGCACTACGGGAAGGCCGCGAACGTCAGCGCCCTCATGGTGGAGATCCGCCGCGACCTCTACATGGACGAGCCCGGGGGCCCCGCCGGCCCCGGGCTCGACGCGCTGGCGGGCGCGCTGGCCGACCTCGTCGGGCGGCTCTCCGGCTGACGGGCCTCCGGGCCCCGCGACCTGCTGGCCGGCGGGCCTCCGGGAGCCCGTGACCTACTGGATGCTCCAGCCGTGCGGATGGCCGGGGTCGGCGGGGCAGGCGAAGACGTTGAGCTCGCCCCAGCGGCCGACGGTCACCTCCGTGGGCGTGGCGTACTGGTGTGCCGGCAGGTCGCGTTCCTCCAGTGGTTTCCAGCTGCCGCTGCCGCCGTCCCACTCCGAGCTGTCGACGGTGAGCAGCAGGTGCATCGGTGTCTCGCAGACCCGGCAGTCCATGGGGCCCGGGTCGGTCGTGTGCCAGGAGGCGAAGCCGCCGGCGCGCCAGCCGGGCGGAATGGAGAGGTCGTACTGGTAGCGGGCCGACCGGTCCGCGCCTTCGTCCGCCGACTCCTCGCCGTTCTCCTCGGCGTCCTCCTCCTCGGCCTTCTGCTCCTCGTCCTCCTCCTCGGCCTCCTCCTCGGCCTCCTCGGCCTCTTCCCGAGCGTCCTCCCAGGCGTAGATCCGGGCGCACAGGTCCTCGGGCAGGAGGCCGGCGAACGGGTACGTGGCCACCTGCTCCGGGTGCAGCACGCACGGCTCGGGCACGTACCCGTCGAAGCCGACCACCTGCGGCTGCGGCGGCACGGCCAGCACCTCGGACACCTCCCGGGAACGGCGCCAGCGCAGGTCGAGGTGCATGCCGTAGCCGGTCGGCCCGTGCAGGTCGAAGGGGCACCAGAAGACCTGGAGCAGGTCGCAGCCGTCCGGTCCGGCCGGCAGGTCGGGGAGGTCCCGGCGGTACAGCTGGGCGAGGCCGATCAACGGCGTCGGGGCGGCCGCGTCCTCCGGTTCGAGCCGGTACTCCCGCCGGAGTTCACCCAGGAGCTGCCGCTCCTCGTCGGTGGGGCCCGACGAGGGGTCGCGGGCCCAGGCCGTGTCCAGCACCTGCCGGTACCGGTGGATGTCGGCCGGGCGCCTGCCGCGGCGGCGGCCGTGCGGCTGGGGGCACACCGGCCACGGCTCGTCCGCCGGCCACAGCAGCGGCCCTCCGACGTGGCTGGCCGTCACCTCCGGGCGACCCGGCCGCGGGTGGAGCCGGGTGGTAGTGCCCCGGTGGGCGGCCAGTTCCGGGAAGAGCGCCTCGACGTCGAGCGGGCGCGGCGGGGTGGTCCTCGTCATGGCGACGACCATAGACAGCCGCTGCGCCCGCCGTCCGGGCACCCCCGGCGACCCCCGGTGGCCCCCGGCTGTCCCCGCCCTCGGATGGCTGCCCATGACCCACCGTCTCCACGGCGATCGCCCCTGTCCGACACCCTCGCCCCGGCCCGAGGCCCGCCCCTCGGGCCGGAATCTCCACAACTTCGCTACAAGAAAGCCGGGTTACTCCCCAGTCGGCCGGCGCCCTGGAAGCATCCCTGCTGGGCATCGGGGAGGTGCCCGTGGACGCGATCGACAGGGGTTGCGATGAAGACTCGGATCAGGGACGCGAAGCGTCCGGCCCGGCCCCGGGGGCCCCGGCCCTCCGGGGCGGTCGCCCACGCACTGACGAAGGGCCTGTTCCTCCTCGCAGGACTGGCCACCACCGTTCTCGGCTTCAGTTGGTTCGTCGACGAGCACGACGCGGCGGGCGCCTACCGCACCGCCCCGGTGTGCGGCACGGCGGCGCACACGCCCGGCACGGACTGCGTGCGGCACGAGACCGGCAAGGTGACGGCCATCAGCACCGACATCGACGGCGAGTCCACCACCTACAGGCTGACCGTGGCACGCGAGACGGCCCCCGGGCACAGCTACACGGTCAACTCGGCCGTCTTCTACGACGCGAAGGTCGGCGTGGACGTGGAGCTGGCGGTCTTCCGGGGGCGGGTGGCCGAGGTCTCCTACCACGGGCACCGCGCCCAGAACCCTGGCACGCCCTGGCTGACCTCCGTTGAGGTGGCCCTCCTGGTCGGCCTGGGATCGGCACTCACCGCCACCGGCGTGTCCCATTCACGGTTGGGCCTGCGAGCGGCCCCCTTCTATTTCTCCACTGCCGTCTTCGTCGCCGCCATGGCCTTCCTCGGCTGCCTCGTCTTCGTCTCGTCGCAACAGCCGCTCGCCGTCACCCTGGCCGCCCCCGTCCTCGGCTGGCTGTCCATGACCGCCTGCGTCATTGTGGCCACCTGGGACTGCTGAGGGCGCTTGGGACAGCCGAACGGGCTGTGCCCCTTGAACTGCCAGAGCCCCGGCGGCAGTCGGCGGCGGTCGGTTACGGCCTTGCCGCGAATGCCTCCCGATGGTCGCGTGCCCACTGCTCGAACGTGCCCGCAGGCCGGCCGAGCACCCGCGGCACGTGATCGGTGACGTAGGCCGCACCGCCGGCGCGTGCCCAGCCGATGCCGGTGACCATCCCGGCCGGCAACCGGTCGAGCGCATTCGTGTCGGTGATCCTGACCGGCCGTTCCAGCACGCCCTCCAGGATCGCCGCCTGCTCTGCGGACGTCAGAAGCTCCGGCCCGGTCAGGTCGTACCGCTGCCCGCCGTGCGCATCACTGGTCATGGCGGCGACGGCGACGGCGGCCACGTCCCTCGGGTCGACGATGGCCTGCCGGGAGTCGCCGGCCAGGTTCGGGATCGGTTCTCCGGCCTGGATCAGGGCCCGGTACCGCAAGAGGTTCGAGGCGAAGCTCGGCGGGCGAAGCATCGTCCACACGAGCCCGCTGGCCTCGATCGCCTCCTCCGCGGCGAGGTGCCACACGCCGACGGTCGCCCCGTCGAACCGCTCGCCGCTGCCGATGGCGGACAGCTTGACGATCTTTCGGACGCCTGCCGCCCGCGCAGCTGTGAGCAGGGCGATGTCGTGGTCAGCGGTTGGTACGGGGGGCACGGTTACGAGGAAGACCGTGTCGACGTCGGCCACTGCGCGCGCCAGCGACGCCGGGTCGTCGAAGTCGGCCCGCACCCCGCCGGGCCGCTCGCGGCGGGACATCGCCCGGAACGGCAGGCCCCGCTCGGTGAGCAGGCGGACGACGTGACTACCGATGGTGCCGGTGGCACCGGTAACAAGGATCATGTCCCGACGATGACAGCGCTCTCACACCTCGTGATAGGAAGTTTCGGCACTATCGTGGGCCGCATGAGCTCTCTCGTCGTACCGCCTGCCCTTCTGCGGTGGGTGGCCGGGATCGATGTCGCCACGGCGGCCGGTTCGGCGGCGGTCGACGTGCCCGACCACGCCACCACACTTCTCCTGCGCACCGACAAGCGCGAGCTGATCGTCATGGGCCCCCGTACCCGTGCCGCCTATCACGTCGCCGCGCCCGGCCACTCGTGCATGCGGGTTCGTATGCGGCCGGGTCGTGCCCAAGCCCTGCTCGGACGTTCGCTGCGTGGTCTCGCCGACGGTGCCCTGCCGCTCCGCGAACTACCGGACCTGGACATCGACGAGCTCGCCGCCGACCCGGTCACCGCTCTCGAAAAAGCGTTGGCCGACCGCCCGGAGCCGTCGGAGCGACTCGAAGAGGCGGCGCGTCTACTGGCCGCCACCACTGTCACCGCGACAGCGGCCCGGTTGCACATCAGTGAGCGCCGCCTGCACGCCCTGTTCACCGACGCCACCGGCTTGTCCCCCAAGCACTTCGCACGCATTGACCGCGTTCGCACCGTGCTCGCGGCCGATGCGGGCCGATGGGCGGACATCGCCGCGACGGCCGGCTACTACGACCAGTCCCACATGACGGCCGAGTTCCGCCACTTCATGGGTGTCCCACCGGCCGCGTTCACCGCTGGTCGGCGCCCCGCCGCGACCGTGTGCACTGCCTGAGTTCCAGGACACCGCGCAGAGAAGCAGGTCTTCCGGTGATCACGGCGCGTCGAAATCCCGTGATCACCAGCCCTGTGCAAGGCGAAGAGGGCCCGGCCAGTCACGCGCCGGAACGTCATGTCGGTGACGGACCGGGTGGGTAGAGGCCGTTGCCGACTGCTCCGACCGGTGCGAGGAAGAGGCGTTCAGGGGCCCGGCCGTCCTCCGTGGGCGACGTCAGAACGGCCGGGCCGGTCGGTGGGTTACTCCGAGTCGGGGTCAACGAGGAACACGCGCGTTACGGGTTTCTCCGTCTCGCCCTCGCTGCCCTCTGCCACCTCGTAGTACTTCCTGACGAGGTCCGCGTACTGCGGGTCGGTCCAACTGTCCATGGAATCTCCCTTCCCGCATCAGCGTAGGGACTGCCCCGAGCGTGGCCGGCTGTTACGCCGGAACAACCTTGCTGGGCTTCGGCTTCGGCTTCTTCTCGATCTTGATCGGGCCGCAGTTCGAGCTGGGCGTGTGCCAGACGATCGAGCGGACATCCACCTCGCTCTCGTTCGGGCCGGCCCACAGCTCGCGGTCCGGGGCCACCCCGGCCGTCTCCATGGTGGCCAGCGTCAGGGCGACGTTCTCGGCGTCGTACGCCGTCTCCTCCGGCGTCTCCGGGTAGTGGTGGATGAAGCCGCCCAGCTTCTCGCACAGCTGCGCATACATCTCCGTGTGCAGGATCAGGGCGTGCCAGCCCTCGTCCACCACGGGCGACGGCGCGAGCGGAAGGTCCCGGTTTCGCGAGACGGTCACGAGGTAGGCCAGGGCCTCCCCGACGATCTGCCCGGCGAGGTTCAGCTCCATACCGGGGTTGTTGCCGACGACGGTCACGGCAACGCGACGGAACTCGTCCCGCGTGAGCAACATCATCGACGGGACGGCCGGGGCCGCCGGGATCATCGGGCCGGGTCCGGGCGGAGCCGGCGGCACGGGCGGCGTCGGAGTGGTCATACTGGTGTCTCCTCACGCTGAGGGTTTCCCGGGCGTCGAATGACGCTCGGGGCCGTTCGGTGTTGCGGAACCCGCTCCGGCTGCTGCTCTCTGCCAAGATCTCGGCTGCCGGGGCGGGAATCTGTGGGAGTGCTCACGGGCGCGGACGGCAGACCGTCAGCAGCAACGCGACGACCACCACGAGGCCGGCCACGGACACCGCGAAGGCGGCCGTGAGACGCCGCGGGTCGCGGATCCCCTGACGGTGCTGCTCGGCGATGTCGCGGTAGGGCTCCAGGCCGTCGTTCGTCATCCGTGGCGGTCGTGGGCCATCGGGACTCAAAGGCGTCTCCTGGCCTTGCAGTTGATGCAGACGCAGTGCACGAGGATGGAGTCCCTCGACAGCCGTTCGGCGGGCGTCGCGAAGCTGTCGTCCCGCTTGGCGGCCCGGTAGTCGTCCAGCGGGGTCCGGACCGTTCGGCGGTCCTGCGGACCACCGCCGGCTCGTCGCTGTGCGGGCATCGTCGCTCCTCTCACCTCTCACTCAGTTGACGCATCGTCATCATCGGCAACCAAACGGGCCGGATCACCCCCGTCACCGAGACATGGAGGCCGTCTCGGCACTACCGTTCAAGAACGCCCAAATGTCCGATGGGAGAGTCTTGAACACTGCACTTCGGGACGCTATGGCGGCCGCAAACGTGAAGCCCCGCCAACTGGCGACCCGGGTCGGCGTCGCACCTAAGACCGTGGAACGCTGGCTCTCAGATGCTCAGCTGGTACCACACCAGAGAAACCGGGACGACGTGTGCACGGCGTTAGGAGTTGAGGAACGCATGATCTGGCCCGATGCCGTACGAGCGAACGTCAAAACGGGGCACGACCGCGAGATGTTCGCCGCCTATCCGTACCGTTCCGCCTGCCCGTCGTCCGTGTGGGGTCAGCTGATCGGCGACGCGAAGACCGATCTGCTCTTCGCCGGATTCACGAACTACTTCCTCTGGCTGGAGCAGCCGGACTTTGTCGGCACCCTGCGTACCAAAGCTGAGGCCGGCTGCCGCGTCCGCTTCCTGTTGGGCGACCCGGACGGCGAGACCACGCGTCAGCGGGAGCGCATCGAAGGCGTCGCCCTGAGCGTGTCGACGCGCATCCGGATCACCCTGGAGAGCCTGGCCAAGCTGCGAGGCGTGGACGGCCTGGAGGCGCGCTTCAGCGCGCCCGACGACGGCCCCAACCACGTTGGCCTCTCCGTCTTCCGGTTCGACGAACACGCGCTTGTCACGCCGCATCTCGCCCGCGTCGTCGGCCACGACTCCCCGATGATGCACCTGCGCCGGCAGAGCAGCGGAGGTCTGTTCGACCGGTTCTCGGAACACGCCGAGGAACTCTGGGAGCGTGGAAGGCCGGTCTAGCCCGGCTGGTGTCACGCCTTTGCGGCCGGCCCACGTCCTCCACCCGTCAGGTGGGAGAACGCCGTGGAAGTGTGCCGGAGGTTCCCCTCCACGGCACTTCCCGCACACTCCCGGAACGGTCTTGCCGGGCACGGCAGGGCGCCGCAGTCGTACGCCGCAGGGCGCGGCAGGGCGGCTTCACGGACCCCGCTCGTCTGTGGCAAGGAGGCACAGAGGATTCGAAGCAAGTCCTCCACCACCCAGCCTCCCGCGAGCAGCCCCTCCACCACGGCGGACTGATCGGCGAGCGCCGCGGCCGCCCGCCGGCCGGGCTGCCCCGGCGGCGGGCGGCCCCCGGCGGGCGCGGCCGTCAGGCGTGCGGGGGGCCTGCCTCCGCCGCGAGGCCCAGCAGGCCGGCGGCCTGTTCGCGCATCTCGACCTTGCGGACCTTGCCGGTGACGGTCATCGGGAACTCGTCGACGAGGTGCACGTAGCGCGGGATCTTGTAGTGGGCGATCCGGCCGGTGCAGTACGCGCGCAGGGTCTCGGGGGTCAGCTCGGGGGCGCCGGGGCGCAGCCGGACCCAGGCCATCAGCTCCTCGCCGTACTTGGCGTCGGGGACGCCGATGACCTGGGCGTCGAGGACGTCGGGGTGGGTGTGGAGGAACTCCTCGATCTCGCGGGGGTAGATGTTCTCGCCGCCGCGAATGACCATGTCCTTGATCCGGCCGGTGATGGTGAGGTAGCCCTCCTCGTCCATCACGGCGAGGTCGCCGGTGTGCATCCAGCCGTCGGCGTCGACCACCTCGGCGGTGCGGTCCGGCTGGTCCCAGTAGCCGAGCATGACCGAGTAGCCGCGGGTGCAGAGTTCGCCGGGCGTCCCGCGGGGGACGGTCCGTCCGGTCTGCGGGTCGGCGATCCTGACCTGGAGGTGCGGGCCGGGCCGGCCGACGGTGGAGACGCGGCGCTCCAGCGGGTCGGTGGCGCGGGTCTGGGTGGAGACCGGGGAGGTCTCGGTCATGCCGTAGCAGATCGACACGTCGCGCATGCCCATCCGTTCGACGACCTGCTTCATGACCTCGGTGGGGCAGGGCGAGCCGGCCATGATCCCGGTCCGCAGGCTGGAGAGGTCGTGATCGGCGAAGCCCGGGTCGTTGAGCTCGGCGATGAACATAGTGGGGACGCCGTAGAGCGACGTGCAGCGCTCGGCGGCAACCGCGTGCAGGGTGGCGGCGGGGTCGAAGGCGGGGGCCGGGATCACCACGCAGGCGCCGTGCGACAGGGCTGCGAGGTTGCCCATGACCATCCCGAAGCAGTGGTAGAACGGCACCGGGACGCAGATCCGGTCGTGTTCGGTGTAGCCGCACAGCTCGCCGACGAAGAACCCGTTGTTGAGGATGTTGCGGTGCGAGAGCGTCGCGCCCTTGGGGAAGCCGGTGGTGCCCGAGGTGTACTGGATGTTGATCGGGTCGTCCGGGGCGAGCCCGGTAGCGGCCGGCCCGTCGGCGTCGGCGGCGCCGAGGAAGCCGGTCCAGGCGGCGGAGCCGATCAGCAGGACGTCCTTCAGCTCCGGGCAGCGCGGCGCCGCCTCGGCGAGCATCGCCGCGTAATCGGAGGTCTTGAACGAGGGCGCGGCGACGACCGTGCGGATGCCCGACTGCCGCAGCACGTACTCCAGTTCGTGGGTGCGGTAGCCGGGGTTGACGGTCACCAGGATCGCGCCGATCCGGGCCGTGGCGTACTGCACGAAGACCCATTCCGCGCAGTTCGGCGCCCAGATCCCGACCCGGTCGCCCCGGCCGACGCCGAGGGCGAGCAGGCCGGCCGCGACCCGGTCCACCTCGGCGGACAGCTCGCGGTACGTCCAGCGGCGGCCGGCCGGCAGGTCGACCAGCGCCTCGCGCTCGGGGAAGGCACGGATGACCCGGTCCAGGGCCGCGCCGATGGTTTCGTCGAGCAGGGGCGTGGCCGTGGCACCGGCGCCGATGCTGGCGGGCGGGGTGGGCATGCGGGGGCTCCTCGGCTCGTCCGGACAGCTGGCGCCCGAGTCTATGCAGGGCCGCGCCTGACGTCATTCACCCGTGTGTACTGGAACCATGACGCAACGTCACCGAATTGTCGAAGGAACGTCGGAGGAGCACCCATGGCAGGTCAGTTCGAGGCCGTGATCGAGGTCGAGCGACCCATCGCGGAGGTGTTCGCCTACCTCGCGGACGGCAGGAACGACCCCGAGTTCAGCCCGCGCGTCCTGGAGATCAGCAAGGATCCGGACGGCCCGACGGCCCTCGGCACCGTGTTCACCAGCACGGTCAAGGACGCCGGGATGCGGACCAGGCGCCGGATCCGGATCACCGCACTGGACGCCCCGACCACGCTGCGCTGGACCGAGGTCTCCCACAACCTCGTCACCTCCAGCGTCGGGGGCTACGACCTGACACCGCTGACCGGGACCACCACACGGGTGCGGATCTTCAACTCGCTGGAGGGGCACGGGTTCGGCAAGCTCCTGGTGGGCGTTGCCCTGAGCGCGGCCCGCAAGGACGCACCCGCGTTCGGCCGGCGTATCAAGGCGGCGGTCGAGGCCTCCTGAGCGAGGCTCCCGCCCCGGGTCGCCCTGACTGCGGCTCCCGCCCCGGGGTGCAGGGCCGGCGGTAGGTCGGCCCTGCGGCCGGGGCAGCCCGGGG
>NZ_JBHJUK010000150.1:0-19847 GCF_042266225.1 Kitasatospora sp. NPDC056181 | reverse complement strand
CCGCGGCGGCGGGACGGGGTGCGGGGGCTGGAGCGGGTTGGGGGCGGCGGGCTGGGGGGG
The DNA here is from genome assembly GCF_042266225.1 of Kitasatospora sp. NPDC056181. Taxonomy (NCBI): domain Bacteria; kingdom Bacillati; phylum Actinomycetota; class Actinomycetes; order Kitasatosporales; family Streptomycetaceae; genus Kitasatospora; species Kitasatospora sp. NPDC056181. The sequence continues at coordinate 19,787 of NZ_JBHJUK010000150.1, read as the reverse complement.
GGGCCGCACTCCCCGGTGGTGCGGGAGTCCGGCCCCGCCGCGTTCGCGGGTCTCAGATCAGGCGATCAGGGATCGCGCCGAACCAGGCGTCGCGCCGGTCGGCGAAGAACGCCGGGTCGTACCAGGCCACGCCCAGCAGGGCGGTGCCGCCGCCGTTCGGGTTGCCCGGCTCGGGCTCCCAGTAGGTGCGCTGCCGGTCCCAGAGCATCAGCTCCTCCGGGCGACCGCGCAGGCGCTCGTCGGACTCGCGCAGGGTCTCGGTGCACCGCTGGGCGGTCGCCGCGTCGGGGCAGTAGTAGGTGCAGTCGGACTTGCCGATCGGGGTCTTGTCGGCGCGGCGGGCCGCGGCGGCGTCCTCCCCGGTCAGGACGCGCACGCGGGTCACCGCGGTCGCCTGATCGAGCGTGTCGAGGATGGTCACAGTGGTGCTCTCCTCTCCCTTGTCCTGGCGGACTACCAGCCCGTACCGCTGATCGGCACGACGCTGGGACTCGTGGCATCGCGCCGCAGGATGCCGTCCGGCGCGGTGTAGCGGACGTTCAGCCCGATGCGGGCGCCGTCGCTGGTGTTGGTGCCGGAGCGGTGCACCAGGCGGCTGTCCATGAGAACAGCGCAGTCGGCGCGCAGCGGCACGGGGACGGTGGTGTCGGGGGTGAAGCCGGCGGCCTGGTCGGCCCGGCCTCGCTTTGGCGCCGGTCATCGGTTCCTTCTCCACTGGTAGGTAGCCGGCGCGGTGGGAGCCCAGAGCGACCTCAAAGCAGCCGTTGGCCATGGTGGCGTCGGTGATGGCCAGCCACGCGGACACCGACCGCTCGGGGTGCAGTTCCAGGTGGGCACCGATGCCGTCCTGGTGCCAGGGGATCTCGAAGGTGCGGTGTGGCCATTTCACGACGAGGAAGGTGTTCTCCACCGCGATGTCCGGACCGAGGATGGCCTGGACGGCGGCGAGCAGGTTCGGGGAGCGGACCGCGTACTCGGCCCAGTCCTCGGTGAGGTGCGGGTTCCGGGTGATCTCCTGGCCGCTCACGCGGTATTCGGCGACCAGGAGCGCGGCGCGGCCGCGTGCTGCGCCTGGTATCGACCACGCGATGGGCGAGCTCATGCCGCGCTGGCCGAGGATGCCGTCAATCTGAGTGGGCACGGTCGCCTCCGTGGATGGGGCAGGGGCAGATCGGCCAGGTCGCCGCCGGGTGGTGGGCGTCGGGGCTCACGTCGTCGGGGCCGACGGTGACTACGCCGGTGTCGTCGGACCGGGTGCCGTCGGGCGCGATGCGGTACGAGCGGATGGTCAGACCCCGCCGGCGTTGCTCCAGCGGAACGAAGTCGGAACTGCTCACAACAGCGGACCCCGCAGGTGCAACCGGTGCTGCAGCCGAGCCCGGCGATAGGCGGTGCCTTGGTTGGCGATGTGGACCACTGTCCTGCCGCCAGCCGTCACCACCAGGTCGCCGCCGGGTTGTCGATGCTGCGGTCTGCTCGACGAGGGCATGGCGGTACTCCAGGGCGTCGGAGGGTGGGGCGCCGCCCGGGGCGTCTACGGCGCCGAGGGGAAGCGGTCAGGTCCTCGCACCGGGCGGCATCAACGACGGTAAGGAGCGCCGCCGGGACTGCTCAACGAAGTTGCGCCATCTTGCGCCCTGTCACCCCAGTGCGGTGATGGCGGCGGTGATCAGTTGACGGGCTTTCACCCCGCAGATGGCCATGGATGCCAGGTCGGCGAAGGTGCGGACGTACTCGGCTATCTCGCGCGGCTGGGTGATCCGCAGGTATCCGGAGGTCAGCTCGACCGCCACCTCGGCCTCGTCGAACATGTAGAAGTCCTCGATTGGAGGGCCGCCGAGCAGGCGCCCGCAGGTGGTCAGCCGGCCTTCGCCGGTCCCTCGGCTCGTACCCGCGTTGAGCCCGGCGGGCAAACGGCTCCACTGCATAAGGTGAGGGGCCTCGCGGCGAGGTCCTGTACCGAGCGGTCACCGAGGCCGCGTTCGACGCGACCATCGTCGGTACCGGCAACGGTCACGCCGTGGTGATCGTGGCCACGGCGAAGACTGACCCTCGTCGGGGCCCCTGGCGAGGCCCGCACCGTGGTGGCACCTACGATCGGATCATGGCAGGAGTCCGTGACTATCCTCAGCAACTCGACCGGCCGATCAGGGAGGTTCAGGCGTACCTGTCCAGCCGGGGCGGAGTGCGTCCCTTCGCCGTCGCCTCGGCCGACTTCGAACCCCTCCCGACCGGTGACGGGGACCCGAACCTTCCGTTCGAGTTCGTCAACGAGGTACCTTCCTCCGTACTGCCCGCCGAGTTCGCTGCCGCCTTCGGCGAGGGGCTGCTCGCCCAACTCCGGGCCTGGTCCTTCCGCCAGGTCCTGCCGTACGCGGTACGGGTGCGGCTGCGCCACGCGCAGTGGCGTGAGGGGCAGTCGACGGCGGCCGGCTTCGCGGCAGCCGGGCAGCAGGCGGCCTACGAGTTCTCCGAGTCATTCCATGACGGCGTCGGTCCGCGTCGGCTCGTCACCCTGCGGCCCGCCGCACAGCAGCCGGAGGAGGAGGAGGCGACCGGCGAGGCGTCCGTCATCCGGGACGTGCACGTTCGCCTGGTCAAATTCACGATGTGCGGCCACTACGCCATTGCCACCGCGGACTTCATACCCTTGCCCGCCGACGGGGAGCAGCACTTTGAGTTCGTCCTGGAGGTTCCCGAGGACCGCCTTCCGCTGTATCTCGCCGAGGCCTTCGAGCGCGGCCTGCGGGAGGAGCTCTACTCCACGGATGACGGCCGACTGCCCGTCCGGGCGTTCCGTGTCCGCCTGCACAACGCGAAGTGGCACGAGGTGGATTCCAACGAGATGATCTTCAAGGCCGCCGGTCGCAAGGCCGCAGCCGAGGCACTCCGCCGCTCCCGCGAAGGCGACGAGCCCGGAACCACCGCATGATCCGAACGACCACCGCGTGATCCGAACGACCACCGCATGCCCGCGCGGGAAGTCGGCCCGGCCGGCACGCGGCTGTCGAAAGCGCCGAGCGCAGACCGGCCTGGGAACGCCGGGGACTGACAGTCGGACACGTGACCTGGCGGGACAAGGCCGCGCCGTGGCCACAACGCCTTGAACCCACGCAGTCCCCGCCGCTTCAAGTGAAGTAGGCCGCCGACGAGGTGCCCGTGGTTCGGGTCCTTTTCCGACGGCCCCTTCCCGAACGGGACGGGCCAATTTCCCGGCATCCCGCTCTCCAGTGATCACTTCCGTGGTGGCGCGGTGCCTCGCCCGGCGTGGATGTCCTCGTGGCACCGACGGCAGATCACCAGGGTCTTGCGCCGTCGTTTGGCCATGAGGTGCATCCAGTCGGGCTTGTCCCGACGGCCGGGCCGGTTGAGGTCGGCGAGCTTGTGGACGTGGTGGACCTCAAGGTTCGTCCGGGCTTCGCAGATCTCGCAGCACTCGGCGATGAGCCGATGGATCAACTCGTTTCGCTTCGCGCTGGCCATGACCGGCCGCCTGTCGGTGAGGACGGCCTTGCGCTGTCGTTTGAGCGGTATCCCGCCGAAGCGGGCGACCAGTGGTTTCCTTCCCCGGTCGCGTGGGACGGTGACGGTAAGGCAGGATCGCGGTCCTTCGGGTGTCTCGACGGTGCTCTTGTACTTCCGAGCCATCTTCGTGACCTCGACCGGTGCTTCTCCGGCAAGCGTCTTCAGCAGCGAGGTCTCCATGACCCACTGGAGCCTGCCCAGGCGGAATACATCCTGGGCGAGGAGGTAGTACTGGACGAGCCCCCGGTACTCGGCCTGGTACTTCGCGACGATGGTGAAGTCTTCGTCGTGAAGCAGCATGCCGCGTTGCGCCGGTTGCCCTCTGCTCATATAGAGCGCGCATTTCTGCCTGATCACCTGCCCTGGTACGAACAGGCCGATCGCTCCGTTGACCGCCCGACGGTTCCGGGTGATCTTCGTGTCGGAGTGCTGGGCCCGGATCTCGTAGCCGAGGAAGCGCGCCGCCTGGCTGGTGGCGTGGGTGATCACAGTCTTGGTCTCGGAGAGTTCCAGCTTGAGTTCGGCACGCAGGAACGCACCGATCCTCGACTTGATCTCCTCGGCTTCGTGCTTGGGGCCGGAAACCCCAGCAGCCAGTCGTAGGCATAGCGGACGTATCTCAGCCGGCGGTAGTCCGGATCGTTCGGGTCCTGGCCCGGCAGGGTGCGGCGCTGGAGCCCGAGCTCCCGCACCGCCTCCTGGTCGCCGCGCCGTCTGGCCCTCGCGATCGCGTACTCGACGGCTTTGTATGCCCGGTTGGGCTGCCGACGCAGGCCCCGGTTGTAGTCAGGAAGCAGGGACTGTTCGACGAACTGGTCCAGCGGACGTGACCAGACCCGGGCCACACAGTGATCGAGGAGATCACCGAAGGTTCGGGCTGAATCGTTGTCAGGGGTCGGCAGCGCTCCTGTGTCGTCGAGGGTCGCCATGAAGTCGATGTCGGCCCAACCGCCACGGAACAGGACGACCGAGAGCTGCGCGTCCAGGTCCGGCTCCGCCTCCATCCGGGTGGGTGCGCTTCGGCAACCGGGGAGCCCCGGCCGCACCGCTCCATGGGGACTCGATCGCGGCACGGCGAGACCGCCCGGTTCAGGACACACTTCGCCGCTGAGCAGCAGGGCGTCGCATCACTTGTGCCGGCACTCCTGCCGACGACGCCTATGCTCATCGACTGTGCCCGTTCGATCACGGCGGGCATCGACCATCGACGGGGAGACAGGCGGATGGCTGATCAACAGGGCGGGTACACGGTCCAACCGGACGCGCTGGACGGCACGACGGGGACACGCCACAACGTGGCCACCGACCTCGCACCGGCCAACCCCACCTACGCCGCACAGGCGTGTGGCATGTCCACCGCCTTCGGTGAGTACGGGGCGGACCAGGCCTGGGCGTCGTTCGACAGCAACTGGTCGCAGGAGCCGCACGTCACCCCGCGGGCCGTGGACGACCTGGTGCAGAAGGTGTCGACCACCGGAAGCAACCATCGTGCCGCGGATGCCGAGGTCGCCGCGTCGATGACCCCGGGCCGGGCGGCATGAGCAAGCTCAGGGACCTCCAGCAGGCCCAGCAGGCGATAACGGCGGTCGACCCGTTCGGCGACGGCGCCGTCGAACTCGCGCGTGCCATCGAGAAAGCCCTGGCCGTCGCCGGGCCGGTCGGCAGCCCGGGCACGATACGTGAGCGGGCCAAGGCCTACGCGGACACCGCCAAGGCCTATGCGACGGCGTCCACCGATCTCGCCACGGTTGCCACCGACCGACTGCCGAGCGCTTGGACCGGGTCGGTCGCCGAGCACGCCACCCAGGCCGTGAAGGCGCTGGCGAACGAACTGACCGCCTCCCGGAAGGCCCTGGACCAGGCCGCCACCCTGCTGGGCGCCTGGGCGGACGACCTGGAGTGGGCCCAGAAGACCGACGCGCACGGCGTGGACTCGCTCAACACGGCGCTGAAGGCGATCGACGGCACCTTCTTCGCCGTCGCCGGTCTCGAACCCGCCCACAGTGGCGTGGTGGACCGGATCGCGGCCGCCCAACGGGCGGAGAGCAGCGGCACCCACACCGCGAGCATGGTCAACCAGCTCGCCGCGCAGGCCCGGGCCGAGCGTGCGGGGCAAGGTCCGCTCGATCCGCTCGCCGCGCTGGTCCTGGCGAATGAGCAGGGTCCCGGCGCCGGCGCCGACGGAGACTACCTTCTGACGGCCGCCCAACTCACGCGTGCCACCCAGATGCTGGACACGATGAACGCCTCCGACCAGGCCGCGTTCCGGGGTCTGCTGTCCGGCGCCAGATCACCGGAGGAGGCTGCCTACCTCTGGAAAGCACTGTCCGCCGGCCATTCGGTGGCCGAGGTCCAGCAGTTCGACGCGCTCATCCACCCCCACGGCGACGACCCGGCCTGGCTGTCGCTGCACCTGGTCCCGGCCCTCGGCACGGACGACGCCCACCAGGAGTCGACCACGGACCGGGTGAACCTCATCTACCAGGGCACGGAAGTAGGCGGTGGCAGGGGGGTCGGCGGCAGCGGCGACGTCTACGGCCAGGGCAACGTCAACGACTGCGTCGCCGCCTCCACCGTGATTGCCCACCTCAAGCTGGACCCGGTGACGATGCTCCAGCTCACCACCGGCAACACGCCCGACACCCCGGGAGCCGACTCGCCGACGAACTTCGGACAGCGGCTCCAGGATCTCTACCTCCAGCGGTATCAGCAGGGCCAGCAGGCCGACGGCAAGCAGCAATACCCGGCCCAGGACGATGGACTCGGCGTGAAGGGTGCCACTCTGCTCGCCGACCAGGACCTCGGCAAGGCCACCGGCAGCACGTACGAGTACGTCTCGCTCGGCAGTGACGACGACCGGCGCGCGGCCCTCGTCCGGATCGAGAAGGCTCTGGACGAAGGCAAGCCGGTGCCGCTCTCCGTACACCATGACGGCGTGGACTTCGGCCACCAGATGGTGATCATGGCCCGTGACGGCGACCGGCTGCAGGTGTACAACCCCTGGGGCTTCTCGGAGTGGGTGACGGAGGACCAATTTATCCACAGTCAGCTGAACGCCGGGAACCTCAGCGGCGGGAACGACTACAACAACGCCCGTGGCGTGGAGCTGCCGAAATGACGACGATCCGCCCGGATGCCGAGCTGATGACCGGCTATGACGTCGAGGCTGCCATCACCCGCGGGCTGCTGATCGACGGCAGCCCGCGCCGCGTGCTCTTCAGCGACGCTGCGATCGCCGCCTCCTACCAAGCCGAGGCACTGAGCGTTGGCCCTCACCCGTTGGGGTTCCTGGCCCGGTACGTCCGCGCCGGCGGCTTCACAGCGGCGCTCGCCCTGCCCGAGCCGGTGATCGGCCGCGAGGCGGGCGAGCTGGTCCGCGGCTGGCTGCGCGCGGCCGCAGCCACCGGGGCAGGCGTCCAGCGCGAGGCCTTGTTCGCCCGCTGGCTGGCCTCGGTCGCCTTGCTCATCACCCTGCGTCGCCGGACCCGGGAGGCGGGAAACTGATGCGCCGACTGCCCGCCACTGTGACTGCCACCTTGGCCGCCGCGCTCCTGCTCGCCGCCTGTACCTCCGGCGGGCCCTCCACCGACCCGGCCAACAGCCGGCCGAGGACGGAGATCGCTCTGCCGGCCAACTCGGAAGCCTGGCACGCCACCGCGTACCCGCCCAGCACAGTGACCCTGACCGTCGGCGACCGACTCGGCGTCAGCGGAACCCCAAGCGACCTGGCACGGGCCTGGCACCTCACCTCGACCGCCGACGGCGCCGTCCTCCGGCGCGGTCCCGACGTCAGCTACAGCACCTGCGCTCCGGACTCGATGGGCTGCGCCTCGGGTATCGACCAGACCTTCATCGCTCTCGCCCCCGGCTCCACCACGCTGACCTGGGAGTTCCGCAGCGTCGTCGGTTGCGAGAGCGGAGCACCCGCAGGCTCGCTCTACGGGTGCAACAGCGTCACCAAGACCATCCAGGTCACCGTCCGCTGAGCCCGGGTCCTGGCCGAGCCCCCCTTCGCCCCACGGACGCAGGGCGAGCCGATTGCCACCCTCGGCGCGCAGACTGCCCCCGTCACCGCCCGCATCCGGGGCGGGATGCCCGCCGAGGCCCTGGTCGCCGCCTCAGCTTGCAGACGTTGTGGCACTGGGTGCGCGCCGCCCTCGCCTTCCAACCCGCCCGACCGCTCCCCGCGTCGACGGGCCAGCACCGGGAGCAGCCGCAACGGCAGGAGGTCCCCACCCGCGGTTCACGGCCCCGGCCGGCTCCGAGCACAACTATCTCTGTCCGTCCCGGGCGGACACGAGGCCGGCGGCTCGCCGGGGCGCTGGGAGCCGTCGCTTTGTTGTTCGGCGTCCTGTACAACACCGTGATGTCCCCCGGCACGATCAACGAACACGGGCCCGGACACGGACCGACTGGCGGCGCGAGCCCGTCGGCAACCTGGCCACTGCCGACATCCGCGCCGCCCTCGACGGGGGCGTCGTCGGCTCCAGCGCCTCCACCGTCACCTCCGGAAGCCGCCTCGCCCGCGAACTCCTCCCGGTACGGCACCCTGCGACCGACTTCGGCCGACGGCACGATTCCGTACTACAGCCAGGTTCACACTGCGCTCGGTCCCTAAGAGGCCAGCGAGTCCAGGTGCTCTGTACTCACGTCCGACCCTTTCCGGCGGTCGCAGGAGAGCCACTGGTCGCCACATGGTCGGCTCTGGTCGTCTTCACCACACCCGCTGAGTACGCCGTACTCCCCGCCGCCAACATCGAACCGGACCCCGGCGGCTCTCCGTTGTTGCAGATGGCCGACTGCACATCCCGTGACTACGCACCGTCGGGAATGGACTCGGCGCATCCGGCCGTACTGCGCTGGCAGTGACAGTCGACCGACTGAGAGGTCGCGCGGGTAGATGTCCCTCTCGAAGACCGAGCAGCTTCTATTGAACGTTGAGCAGCGGTGGTCGTAGGCAGGCCCGCCAACGGCCGCCGCGGGAGTCCAACACCGAGTTGGGCAAGATCGTCTTTACGGTGGGCCCACGGACACCAGGGCGCTGGAAGCCGGCTGACCAACAAACCGCGTGGTCCGAGAGGATCGCAGCACGGCATGATGAGCGCGTGCTCCCTCCCCTACTGCTGTGGTGCGACCCCCGCCCCACCCCCAAGTTCGACCTGCAGGAACCGGTAACGATCGTTGTTCGCGCCCCGGGCTTCTACGAGCCCACCGATGAGGACGACTGCACAACCTTCGACTACTTCTGCCAGTCCCATGACGGCCCTTACCGGGGTGACGCTTGCCAGGGCGGTCCGTCACATCTCATCGCCCTGCGCTGCGGGGAGCACGGCCTTGAGAGCATGTGGCCGCAGGAGCTCATGGTGATGCTGCCAGAGGGGTTCACCCCGCCACTGAACGACGAGCAGTTGGCCTGGGTACGTTCGGAGGACAACACTCTGTAGTAGGTGGCCTCCTGGTAAACGGGCCCGGTCCCTGCCACGACCCCGGGCATCACGCCCGCCCCGCGGCGCCGCATCAGCGGCCGGGCATCCGCTCGGTGCGGGTGCCGTCGCAGACCTGGACTGGACGCTGAGTGCCGCGCTCGCGGATCCGGACGCGGGCTGCCCCCTTGCGGCGGGTTGGCGGCTGCGCGACCAGGATCAGGCCCGCGAGGTGGTGGCGGTAGCGGAGCGGGCCGCGAGCGAGGCCGAGGCCACCTGGAGGACGCCGAGCGTGCGGTCGCCGACGCCAAGGCGGCCCACCGACGGGCAGCGGGTGAAGCTGAGCAGGTTCAGGCCGCGCTGACCAAGGCTGAAGCGCGACGCCCGTGCCAGAACGGTCTCGCGCTGGCCGGGGAGCGGATGCAGGCCGCCCAGGCCGAGGCGCGCACTCGGCGCCAGGGCCGACCGGGCGTGGGAAGGCGCCCGGCGGGCAGCCCAGCAGCCGCGCGGGCTGGAGACCGGCGGCCACGGCGCAGGTAGCGGCTGACCGCAGCGCGTCACCCTCGCGCGGGCGGGGTTTAGGCAGATGGTGGCTGCCCAGGTACCAGGTAGGGCGTCGCCGTGCCTCCGAGCGGGGCCCAGCAGGCGGCGGCGCCCGTCGGCCCAGTACCGCGCGCGAAGCGGCGGTCCGGCAGCGACGTTGGCCGCAGGCGCAGCAGGCCGGAAGGTCGGGTCCGGATCAGACCAGGTCTGTGATCAGTCGCGCTGCAGTCATGGCGACCAGGGCTGTCGCGCCGACCAGAAGGCTCTGCGTCGCGCGCTGCATCTTCCTCGCCCGGAGCTGATGGATGCTGATGCAGCGCCACAGTTCGAGGACAGCAGAATTGGCCGCCTCCTGGGCGGTCTGAGCGGAGAATCTGGTCTGGAACTCCTCCGGAGTGTCGAATGCCCTGACGGTGTCGCGGTAGCTGAAGGCTATCGGAACTGGGGAACCGACCGACCGCGACAACGCCGGGAGTCCCCGGGAACCGGTGAGCACGGACGCGACCTGGGCCGCCGAGTACGCGCTCACCGCCAGTGCGACCAGCGCGGCCGCCCCGATGACTGGTGACACATCCGACGACGGCGCTCCGGAGGCAAACACCACGCCCGTGATGACGAGCGCGTTCGCGCTCAGGAGAGTGCCGGCCCGATTCACCAGGCCGAGACGGAGCCCGTCCGCCCGGCCGAGGTGCCACTGGGCGAGCTGCAGTCTGTCCTCCGCGCGTAACTCCTCGCCCACCGCTCTGCCCCCCGCTTTCCGTGCCGCACGCAAGAGGCGTGTCCGCCCTCTGACAAGACGATTCCCGCGCAGGCGGAGGGCCAATCGCCTCGGGCGGGGCGTCGGCTACCTCGCCATCGTTGTCACTAACGTCATCGACCTCATAGGCGCGCTGTGCTGGGCGGGCCAACGCCACCGACGAGCCACGCCTGCCAGCCAACGACGACGGCTGACGGGCGGTGCCGCCCAGTCGCGAGCAGTCCAGCAGTAAGCGGCTGGAGCCCGACGGCCGCGCCGCCTGCGATTGAGACTGACGTCGCCTCAGTGAAGGTCGGCTGGTGTCGTTCCCAGGCCGACCCGCAGTTCAGGGCCGGGGTTGACCGGCCTGCCGGACGGTGCACGCCCTCGAACGAGCCAGCTGCCCGCGACGTGTCGCGTCCTGACTTGTGCGCGTAGGCCGGGTCGTCTTCGACCAAGCGACAGATGAAGCAGCGCCGGTCTGTGCTGAACGTGCTCTCTGTAGCTGGCCAGGCCCATCGGTTGACGTTCCGTGTGGTTCCCCAATTCTTCTGGCGCCCGCCGGGGCGGGCGCCAGAAGAAATGGGGCCCGCCGGGGCGGGCGGTGTCCGCGGCCCAGCGCCGCAAAGCGGGCTCGCGACGCCGGACCGGTCACGTCGGGCTGGCCGGTCAGATCGCCTGGGTGGGATCGTCCAGCCAGGCGTTCAAGCCACCGGGGGTGACGGTGAGTCCGAGCCGGCCGACACCGGGCTCGCCCGCCTGGTGCCACCAGGTGAGGGCCTGCTCGAAGTCGTCCCACAGCCGACGGCCGCCGTACTGGCGGACCTGGTGCGCGTCCTCGCCGTCGCGGAAGGTCGCGGCGGCCCAGGCCGGGATGGTCAGGGAGTAGAGCCACAGCGTGCGAGCGCCGTCCTCATGCGGCTGGGTCGCATGGACGACGTCGCGCAGGCGGCGCGGTTGCCCCGGAGGCGGGCTCTGTCCGGCCGTGCTGATACAACCCCCTCATGACGTTCCGATTCACCGCTCGCGCCGCCAGTGCGGAGATCGATCCCGAGGGCTACTTCACCGAGGCAGGCCTCGCGGAGGGCGAGGACGGCAGCGGCTTCATCCTGATGTTCATGGCAGGCGAGGCCGAGCCCGACGAGCAGGACGTCGCCCTGGGGATGGACACACACTGTGTGGTCACGGCCGGGCAGGGGACTGCCTACGGGTGCGTGCGCGAAGCCGTCCTGGAGGGCAATGTCTTCCGCGTTGTGCTGGACCCCGAATCCCTGGAGAGCCTTCGGCTGGAAGACAGCGAGATCGAGGCTGTCATCGAGGCGCCTGCTGCAGCCATCGCGCTCTTCCGAGAGGTCCTTGCCCAGGTACTCACCTATGGGCGGGCGGACGCTGTGCCGGCTCGGCTGGCGATCTGAAGGGTGGCGGCGTGACGGAGCCCGATCCGTCAAGGAACTCGATCCTGTCCGCCGACGCCGAGGACCTGGACCTGCGCCTCGCCGCGGTCGAAGCCCTGTGGGCCCTCGAACGCGACCCCACAGATGCTGTGCCGCGCCTGACCACCCTGCTCGACACCCGCAAGCAGCGGGACGCGGTAGAGGCGCTCGGCCGGATCGGAGCGCCGGCGGCCGCGGCCCTGCCCGCCCTGCGGCAGATGCTCCAGGACGACTACGAGTGGACCCGGCTCCACGCCGCCGCCGCGATCCACGACATCGCCGGCCCCACCGAGGCGAACACCGTCGTACCGGTATTGCTGGAGGCCTGGGAGAAGAACGACTCGACCACCAATCACGTCCTGGAATGCCTGCAGCGAATGGGCCCCGCCGCCACGCCCGCACTGCCCCGGATCCACGCGGAACTCGCCCGACCGCGCCGCAGCGGCGGCTTCTTCGGGAGCGTCGAGGACGACGAGGCACTGCAGCACACCGCCCGGGCCGTCATCGACCAGCTGGCCTGAGGCAGGACCGGATGTGCGCCGACCGGCGGGGTTCGGTGCAGGGGCAAGCCGATCACGCGAGGCGCTCGCCCGGCTCAACGCCCCGCAGCCAAGGCGGCGGCGGGCAGTCCGGCCCGCCGCCTGCAGGTCCCTACACGTAGACCTGGAACGCCTCCGCGTTCTCCTCCACCCGGCTTCCGGCCGCCCGCTCCTGCGCCTTGCGGCCGTCGGCCCATCGCAGGGTCTCGCAGTTCCAGTTCACGGAGCCCGTCAGCGCCAGCCAGCCTCATGGTTGCAACCGGAGCGGTCGCTGCCCGGCCCGAATCGATCGGTGTCGGGCTCGGTACAGTGGGCCAGAACCCGAGAAATGAAGTCACCCTGAGGCGGCCGAAAACCTATCGCTCCCGCACCGGGGACTCCGGGATGCTTGGCTCATGCGCGTGAACTTTGACGGGGCCACCCCAATGCCCCGAATGCTGCTGGTCAGTGAGTTCCTGCTCCACCCTGACTTCCAGGTCGAGCTGGACGGACCGCTTCTCGTCGCGGCGGGCGACCGGGTCTCGTATGAAGGTGGCGCCGTCGTGGTGACCCGCCCGACCGGCGAGCGGCGTCGGCACCCGGTCCAGGACAGCTACTGGATCTGCCGCTGACGGCCCGGCGTTCAAGATCACCTGCCAGAGGGCAATGGGGCCGGTCCTCCGCCCGGAAGGCGGAGGACCGTCGCGTTGGTGCCCGTAGCAGTCAGCCCGCCTTCGCCGGTTCCTCGGTCCGCGCGCGGGTTGAGGCGAGACGGACGCGGCGGTGGCCTTGGAGGCTTCGGGGGTCGAGTGTTGTGCCCGCGCTGGGCCGCGGCGGGGAGGCCAGGTGCGGCTCAGGCGCTCCCGCCCGGCCCGAGCGGACCGCGGCCTCGCGGTCGCGGTCCAGCACCGCGGCGGGGCGGGGCTGGCAACTGGCCGCCACCGCGCTGGTTGCCCGCCCGATTCGCTCCGGTCAGGGCCATTGTTCTCCTCACATGTCCGCAACCGGGATCAGACGTGGGCGCGCGGGAGCGGCCGGGCCGGATCGGAGACAGCGAGGCCCTGGCCAAACGACTCGACCGCAACGACCCCAAGGAACTGGCTACGGCATCAACGGCGAGCAAGCCCTGCTGGACCACCAGATCGGCCCCAGATCAAGGCGTTCATGCCGAAATGGTCCGCGGACGCGGGCCGTGCGCAGCCCGCGCCCCGCACGCGACCGCGGACATCGCCGACAAGTAGCCCGTGTTCCTGGTCTCCACTGTCGGGCGGGGTGCCGGGCGAGGGTGGTATGCAGCGCCCCTGCGGCCCACCACGCCTCGACGTGCACCACTGAATCGGCGCGCGGGTGAATCCGCCTCAGCCTTCCCCAGAGATACGGATTCTCAGTTCACGCTCCTTAAAGGCTTTTATTCCCCAGTCCAGGAGAACGTTCAGCACAGCGGCCTCGGCTTGAGGAAGACGATTTAGCTCTATCTTCTCGAGGTCTCTTACCAACGCGGCGATGGATGCGTTCTGCAATGTGTGATCATGATAGGGATCGAGTCGGTATAGCGTTGGCAGGCCCTGCTCTCCGAAGCGCTGGATTACCGAGGAAAGTTCACCCCGGTCTTCGTAGCTCTCGACAACGCCGAGCTGCGGCCCATGTCCGGCGGAGCGACCGGTCCGAGCCTTAGAGGCAACTCGGTTCAATGACAGCAGAAATTCGATAATGACCTCCGCAGACAAATCCATGCAGCACAGGTGAATTAACTAGGCGCCTGCTGCCGGCCGGTACAGCTTCCTACCACTCGAGATGCCCGGTAGAGACCGGGCCGACGAAGTCCTGGTCCCGGCCAGCCAGGCCCAGCAGGCTCTCCAACGCGCCACGGCAGCACATCGGCGCAACCTCGTAGGGCGCATGATGCCGCTGCGAGCCCGCGAGCACGGCTTCGGCCTCGCGCAGCAGCCCCAGTGCTCGCTCGCCTCTCGGGCCCAGGGCAGTGAGCGCCGACGCCAGCTCCAACGAGACAGAGGCGGCGGCGAGGGCCGGTGCGGTCTGCGGGCCGGGGACGGGGACGTCGGTGGTGGGATGCACCCGACCACCGTAACGGCTCCCCTCGGCAAGCGAGTTGCGTCCGAACACCCGTCAGCGGCCCCGGATGCCACTCTCCAGACAGTCCCTCACGAAAGCGTCCAGGCCGCTGTGGGGGCGCAGGCAGGCGTAGCGGTGGGCGGCGTGGATCTGAAGCTGGTTGAGGCGATCGACCGTGCCGGCGCCCAGGGCGGTCGGCGTCCGGTGGGCGTGCTTCAGGTGGACCGGCCGGTACCGCAGTAGCGGAATCCTGTGTCGGGGCCGCCGGTGAACACCACGGCCTCCTCGCCCAGCCCGAGGGCGTCCAGCAGCACCTGGAGCGCGTCGTCGGCGTCCTCGTGGGAGCGGTGCAGCCACACCCACGTCTCGCTCTGCCCGTATGGCATGAGGCTGAGCGCGAAGTGCCGCCGGTCGATCGTGAACATGGCGGCATCCACCTCGCCGAGGTCCTCCCAGCTGCGCTCCACGCTCAGGCGCAGCCGGGCGGCGAGGGCGTCCAGTGGCGGTTTGAGGCCGGCGATCATCCGGAAGGTGCTCGCGGCGGCTTCCCAGAGGCTGGTCTGCGCGGCCGGGTTCCGGCCGTCGTGGTACGGCGGGATGGTGGCCGGCTGCCAGTCGGGTTCCGGTCCGGGTACGACGATCTGCGCCATGCGTTCCCCCCTTGTTCGCCCGTGCACGGTTGGGCGCAGCGTAGTCGGGCGGGGGTCGTTGGCGGCCGGGGAGGGGTGGCGGACTGCGGTGGCGGTGGGGGCGGTGAGGCCGGTCGTGGGCGGGGTCGGGTGGGCCGACGTCGGACCGGCCCGGCGGGTGGAGGGCGGGTGGTCTTGCGGCACGTGGCAGGGGCGCACCACGATGCGGGTTTCGTTGTGTGAGATGGGATTGACGATGGGTGACGAGAGCAAGGGTGGGGTGCAGGATGGCGGTGGCGGCGCGCACGCCAAGCCGGGTGGGCCTGCGATCGGGCCGAAGCCCAGTCCGGACGGCCAGGGCCCCGCGCCGGGCCCCAAGCACAAGAAGTGAGCGGCGACCGCGCGGCGCTCGCCCGGCGGGCGCTGGCCGATCAGCTTGCCGACGCGGGTGTGCTGGACGTCGGGTGGCGTGCGGCGTTCGAGGCGGTCCCCCGGCACCTGTTCCTGCCGTCGGTGTACGGGGAGTTCGCCGGCGGGAGTGCGGTGCTGCGCGAGCGCGGCGCGGACCCGGACGGGTGGCTGGCCGGCGCCTACCGGGACACCCCGGCCATCACGCAGTGGGACGACGGTGACCCGGCCGGCGGGCAGCGGGACTTCGCGTCGAGCCTGAGCATGCCGACGATGGTGGCGCGGATGCTCGGTGACCTCGATGTCGACGAGGGGCACCGGGTGAGGGAGGTCGGTACCGGCCCGGGGTTCAACGCCGCTCTCCTGGCGCACCGCCTGGGTGCCGGCAAGGTGGTGAGCGTCGAGATCGACAAGACGGTCGCCGGCCCCGCGCGCGAGCCTGGCCGCGGCGGGCCTGGAAGGGGTACGGGTCCTGGTCGGGGACGGCGCCGACGCCGCGGTCGGCGCCGGCGAGCGGGCCGACCGGTTGATCGCCACCTGCTCGAGCCTGGTCACCGGCATCCCCGTTGCCTGGCTCGGCCAGAGCGCACCGGGCGGCCTGATCGTCGCCCCGACCGCCACGTTGTTCGGCGGCGGCGCCATCGCCCGCCTGCGCGTCGACCACGGCGGGCAGAGCGCGAGCGGGCACTTCACCGGGGCCTCGGACTTCATGCGGATGCGCCAGCAGCGCTACCAGGCCCCGCCCGTGGACGCCTACCTGCCCGGGGACTGGCCTGGCGACGCCCGACCGTCGGTCAGCGGCCTGGATTTGGAGGCGATCGGGGACTCCTGGCTGGCGCAGTTCGCCATCGGCACCCGCCTGCCGGACCTCTACTACCGGCGCGCCCCGTACGGGGACACGGTGACGTGGTGGTTCTTCGACACCGCGGTGACGTCCTGGGCAACGGTCGACTCCGTCCCCGGCGCAGATGAGTTCGACGTGCGCCAGAGCGGTCCCCGTCGGTTGTGGGACGAGATCCACACCGCCTGGAACGCCTGGCAGCAGGCCGGCCGGCCCGGCTACGAGCGCTTCGGGCTGACCATGACCGCTGCCGGCAAGCGCACGGTGTGGCTCGACGACCCGAACCACCACTGGAGCCCACCCGCCCACTGACCCTGGGCACGGCCCGGACCGGCGGCAGACCCGCCCGTCCGGGGATTCGTGGTGGGGTTCCCGGGAGCGTTCGGGGGCGGTTGTGGTCCCTACCGCCTGGCCGGCACCCGAGCCCGAGCCGAACAGCAGGCAACCGTGGGCTGACAACCGACCGGGAGACGGTCAGCCTGAAAGGACCTGTCGAGTCTTCACCACACGCGCTCGGTGCTCCTCGATCCAGCCGACTGGCGGGGACATGGGCAGGCTGACCGTCACCTGTGAGGACGGGTCGTCGCTGATCGACACCCCGATCGCCCTGGAGCTGGGCGGCTTGATCCTCAGCTGAACCGTCCTGCCGCAGTCCGGCCACGAGATGAACCTGTTCCCGGCAAGGCTGTCGAGGGCCCCTTCCCACTTGTCCAAGTGACTGCTCGACAGGGTCGCCGACTGGCAACCAGGACAGGACGGAGCGGTCGGGCTGCTGCGCTACTGCATGATCGTGCGCGGCAGGTGCGAGGGCGTGCTGACGCAGCTGTAGACCTGCAGGGTGTAGCCCCGTCCGATGGTCATCATGGTGGGATTGCGCAGGCTCCGGTAGGGATCCCCAACGAGCTTGTCCGAGGCCGTCTCGGCCGGTCGCCAGCTGCCACTGCCCCCGTCCCACTCACTGCTGTCGATGGTGAGCAGCGCCTCCAGGGGCCCGCCGCACTTGCCGCATTGCCGTTCCTCGTCGTCGTCGGAGTCGGCCGGGTCGCGGAAGGTGAAGGGGGCCGGCCATCCGCCCGCCTTCCAGCCAGGAGCGACGGACAGATCGCTCTGGTAGCTCATCGACTGCTGTGCGCACCAGTCGTATACGCGCTTCTCCAGGGCTTGGTCGAGTAGATGGCCGGGTGGGAACTCCTGCACCGGTTCGGGGTGGAGCAGACATGGCTCCGGCACGTGGTCGCCGCACTCGACGTAGGCGGGCTCGGGAGGAGTGCGTAGGACTTCCTGAACGTGCGAGGCCCGGCGCCATCGCAGTTGCACGCTGGTCGAGCACCCTTCGATGCCGTAGCCCGGCGCCCACAGCACCTGCAGCAGATCCATGCCTTCAGGGAAGGGTAGTGCGGGCACGTCGCGGGCGTAGAGCTGCGCGAGCGGGATCAGCGGCTGCGGGCCCGTGGGCAGCAGTGCGGGGTCATGCCCGGCACGCAGCCGGTTCAGCGTCTCGCTCTCCTGCACGGACAGCAGGTTCTCCCGCGAGCCGCGTGGTCGCGCCCACGCCCGGGTCAGCAGGGCCCGCACCTGGTGGACGTCTGCCAGCGTCTGCACGGGCTCAACCGGCGGGTACCCCGGCTCATCCTCTGGCCAGGGCTCGTCCGCCGGCCACAGCAGGGGACCACCCACCGAACTGTCGTGGACGGTCGGCGCTCCCGGCGTCGGGTGAAGGCGGGTGGCCGTCCTGGCCAGACCGGCGAGTTCCGAAAACCCTGCAGTGATGTCCAGCGGCCGCGGTGGTGTCGTGCGCGTCAAGTTCTCTTCCTTCCACCCTTGGGGGCAACGCCGTATCCAAGCACGGCACGCCGACAGCCCTGGCCAGGCCCCGTCGGGCGCGGTCGTTCCTGGGCTGGCAGCATGGACGGGCTGTTCTGGCTGGACGCCGGCACCTTCGCCCTGTCCGCCGTCGCGCTGGCCGCCCTGGGGGCCGGAACTGCGCGCCAGCGGGAACCCGCCCCGGCGGGGGCAACGGCCGCCCCGGCGCTGGTGCCCCGGGCCCGGGCCCTGGTACGCACGCACCCGGAGACCGGGGTGGTGCTGGCCGTCCACGGGATCGCGATCTTCGCGGGGGCGGTGTCGATCGTGATGCCGGCCCTGGTGGCGGTGCGGCTCGGCGGCGGGGTCGGCATGTACGGCGTGATGCTGGCGGCTACGGGGGCCGGGTCGATCGTCGGCAACGCGATCGCCGGGAACGTCCGTCTCCCCAAGAGCCTGCCGACGCTCTACTGCGCGGCGTGGGCCGTCTCCGGGGTGCTGATGGCGGTGACCGGATCGGTGAGCACGGTGGCCGAGCTGGTGGCGGTGTCGGCCGCGTACGGGGCCGTCTCTCCGTTCCTGGCGGTGGCGCTGTCCACGCACCTCGCGCAGTTCCCTCCGGCAGCCCGCAGGCGGCTGCTGACACTCGACCAGACCGTGATCCGGACCATGGGCACCCTCGCGATGGCCGGGATTCCCGCGCTGGCCTCCGCCCACCCGAGGGCCGGGTTCACCGCCGGCGGCGTCGCCACCGCCATGGTGGGCATCATCGGATGCGCGGTCGTGATGTGGTGGGCGAGGACCCGCACGCCGCTGCCGGAAGCGGAGCCGGTGCTGGAGAGCGTAGGCGGCTGAGGGCATGCGGCGGGGCCGGACTCCCCGGTGGTGCGGGAGTCCGGCCCCTTCGTGCTCCTGGTCTCAGATCACGTGATCAGGGACCAGTGGGTGACTCCTTGGGCGGCGCGCAGGCCGGTGCGCGGTGGGGAATGACAGCGGCACCTCGTCGTCGCTCAGGACTGCCAGCGCGGGGCCTCATCATCGGGGGTGTCCGGGCTGGCGAAGTGGAAGGGAACTGAGAGGTGGGCGGCAAGCGCGAGGCCAGCCCGCTCGGCGGCTACCGCGACGGGGTGGCGCGGGCGGCAATCCTCGTCCTCGCCGAGGTACCGCTTGGCCGTTGACCAGTAAACGGTGGCCATATGAGCCTCTCCCGCGGGGCCGGTGGTGATGGCCAGCAGTCGCACGAACCAGTCGTGGACGGTGTCACCGTCCCAGATCGCCTCGATCGCCACGACGCGACCGGCGCACCCGGCCGCCCGATAGGCCAGCGCCTCCAGGTCGAGGGGGCTCTCCGGCTCGCGGGCAATCCGGTCCCCGTAGTGGAGGTAGCGGTCATTCGCGATCAGCTGAGCGGTGCCAACCCCTATGTCGTGGGGAACAAGGCCGACGGCAACGATGACACGCACGGCCCCGAGAAGGGAGTCCTGAAGAATGTATCCGTCGATCTCGTCGCGGATCCCGGCCGGAAGACTCTCCCACCACTCGGCCCTGGCCGCCTTGTTCATGCCCATCAAGCCCCCCGTCCCGCCCTCTTGGAGGCCCCAGAGCGGAGCCTCGCGGCACTCTACGTCGTCGTCAGACCAGTACCCGTCTACGACAGCTGTCGCGCAGCGATCCGTCCGGTCACAGTGGTTCTGACTGGGCGTTTCGTTCCTGGTTTTGGGGGTCAGGTTCCGCGCCAGGTGGGGGTGGATTCGCCAGTGAGGCGGCGGGTCATGAGGTTGATCATCGCGACGTGGATCATGGCTTCGGAGCGAGCGGGCAGGGCTTCGTAATCGCGGGCGAGGCGGCGGTGGTT
>NZ_JBHJUK010000149.1:0-20307 GCF_042266225.1 Kitasatospora sp. NPDC056181 | reverse complement strand
GTCCGGCGGCGGGGGCGGGAGCTGCGGTGACCGGGAGGCCGGGCCCGGCATCGGTCACCTCGATCCGCAGCAGGTCGCCGCTGATCGACGCGGAGACCTGGAAGCCCTCGTCCGGCCGGCCGCCGGCGCCGTGCTCGACGGCGTTGGCGCAGGCCTCGCTGAGGGCGACGCCGAGGTCGTGGGCGACCTGCGGGTCGACGCCCGCCGTCGCCATCGCACCGAGCAGGATGCGCCGGGCCAGCGGAACGCTGGCCGGGTCGCGCTTGAGGTGCAGAGTCCACCAGATGTCCACGGGAGGTCCCTCCTGGCTGCGGCTCCACATACAACTAGGTATCTCCGGGCGATCCGGCGGTGAACCGTGCCTGAGGTCCGTCACCGCCCGTTCGGCGGATGGACTGGGGCCGCGGACTGTGCCGAGCGGCGCACACCGGGGTCCGCACGCCGGGGCCGAACGGGGCATTCGTGGGACTTTCCCACCCTGCCCGTGCCGCCCTCGTAGGCGATGAGAGGATGGGGCCCGCCATGACTGCCCTCGCCGCCGCCCCGCACCCGGGCGCCCCCGCACCGGACGCGCCGGTGGGGGCCGCCGCCTGGGACCTGCGGCTTGCGCGGGCGGTGCCGTTCGCCCTGGTCTGCACGCTGATAGCGGCCGCCGGGCACGCCCTGGCCGGCGGCGGGAACGTGGCCCCGGCCGCGCTCGCGACCGGCTTCGCGGCCGTCCTGGTGCTCGCGGTGGCCTTCGGCGGGCGGGAACGCTCGCTCGGCGCCATCGCCGGTGCGCTCGGCGCGGGCCAGCTCGGCCTGCACTGCCTCTTCCACGCCCTCGGCGGTCACGCCACCGCGGCGGCCGGTGCGATGGCCGGCATGCACCACGGCGGCGCCGGCGGCTCCGGGCCGCTGACCCTGCCGCAGGTGGCCGGCCGGCTGATCTGCAACGAGGCCCGGCCCGGCACGCTGGCCGGCCTGCCCGGCAACCCGACCGCCGAGCAGCTGGTCTCCAGCGCGGGCCTGGACCCGCAGGCGTACGCCGTCGCGCCCTGGTGGCAGGGCGGCGTGCTCGGCATGACGCCGTCGATGTTCGCGGGTCACCTGGCCGCCGCCCTGGTGGCCGGCTGGTGGCTGCGCCGGGGCGAGGCGGCGCTCTGGCGAGTGGTCCGGATCACCGCCACCGCCGCCCGGGACCACTGGGCGGCGCCGCTGCGGACGGCGTTCGCGCTGGCCGCCGTCCTGCTGCGCGGCCTGCTCGGCACGCCCGGCGGCCCGGCCCGCCGGTTCGGCGCGCGCGGCGGGGAGCACCCGCTGCCGGCCGGTGCCGCACTGCGGCACAGCGTGGTGCGGCGCGGTCCTCCGTTCGGGGCGCTCGCGTACTGACCCGCCGTCCCCGGTGCTCCCACACGCACCGGTCCCGGGTGTACGCCGCAGCCGGCCGCACCCGCACGCGCGTGGTCAGCGGCCTCCCCGACTCGTCCCCACGCCGCGCGGCCCCGTCCGTGCACGGACCACCGTGCCCGCCGGGCCTGCCGCCGAGCCTCCGAACGGAGACCCCGAAATCATGCGTTCCCTTCCCGCCCGTCGCATCGCCGCCGTCGCCCTCACCGCCGCCGCCTCCGTCGTGGCCCTGGCCGGCCCGGCCTTCGCGCACGTCACCGTGAACCCGGGCAGCGCCCCGCAGGGCGGCTACACCGCCGTCGACATCCGGGTGCCGAACGAGAACGACGCCGCCTCCACGGTGAAGCTGGAGCTCAGCCTCCCGCTGGACCACCCGCTGGCCTCCGTCCGGACCCTCCCGATGCCGGGCTGGACCGCGACCGTCGAGAAGTCCAAGCTCGACAAGCCGATCAAGGTGCACGGCAACGACGTCAACGAGGCCGTCTCCAAGATCACCTGGACCGCCGAGGCGGGCACCAAGATCGCCCCCGGCCAGTTCCAGGAGTTCCGCGTCTCGCTCGGCCCGCTGCCGACCGACACCGACAAGCTGACCTTCAAGGCGCTGCAGAGCTACGACAACGGCGACGTCGTCCGCTGGATCGACGAGGCCAAGGACGGCCAGCCGGAGCCGGCCAAGCCCGCGCCCGTGCTCGCCCTGACCAAGGCCACCTCCGCCGACGGCCACGGCGCCACCGCCTCCGCCGCCCCGGCCGCCGACGGCCACACCCACGACGACGGCGCCAAGGACGAGGCCGCCGGCTCGGACAAGGCCACCGACTCCACCGCCCGGGTGCTCGGCGTGGTCGGCATCGTGGTCGGCGTGATCGGCGCCGCGTTCGGCGTCCTCGGCCTGCGCCGCAAGAGCGGCGGCTCGGCCTCCTGACCCCTCACACCGGCGGGACCGCCCCGCGCCGCACCCCTGCCCGGGGCGGCCCCGCCGGTGCTCCACCCCGCACGATCGGACCTCCCATGCCCCGCACCCCCCGTACCGCCCGCCTGGCCGGCGCCGCCGCCGTCGCGCTCGCCGCCGCCCTCACCCTCACCGCCTGCGGCTCCGACGGCGGCGGCACCAGCCCCGCCAAGGTCACCCGGCAGAAGGCCGACTCGCCCTACGAGGGCACCGTGCTGGGCAAGAACTTCGAGAAGCCCGACCTCCAGCTGACCGACACCACCGGCCAGCCGTACGACCTCCGGCAGAAGACCAACGGCAAGGCCACCCTGCTCTTCTTCGGTTACACCAGCTGCCCGGACGTCTGCCCGACCACCATGGGCGACATCGGCGTGGCGATGAAGAAGCTCTCCGCCGAGGAGCGGCAGAAGGTCAACGTCGTCTTCGTCTCCACCGACCCGCAGCGCGACACCCCGCAGGTGCTGCGCACCTGGCTGGACTCGATGGGCAGCGACTTCACGGGCCTCACCGGGGACCTCGCCAAGGTGAAGACCGCCGCCAAGTCGCTCGGCATCATGATCGAGGACCCGGTGGTCAACGGCGACGGCACGGTCACCTCCACCCACGGCGCGCAGGTGCTGGCCTTCCTGCCCTCGGACGACAAGGCGCACGTCCTCTACCTCAGCGGCACCGAGGAGAAGACCTACGAGCACGACCTTCCGCTGCTCGCCAAGGGGGTCTCGGCGTGAGGGGCACCGGCGTCCCCAGCTTCCGGCGGACCGCGCTCGCGGGCGCGGTGCTGGCGACGGCACTGGGCGGCGGCGCCATCCTGGTCGCCTGCGGGGCGGGCGGCCAGGACGGCGCCGCCGACGGACCGGCCAGGCTGAGCGTCGCCGACTCCTACATCCCGCTGCCCCCGGCGGGCGGGATGGCGGCCGGCTACCTGACCGTGCGCAACGACGGCGGGCAGGACCAGCTGGTGAAGGTCTCCAGCCCGGCCGCCCAGTCGGTCACCATGCACCGCTCCACCGCCTCCACCATGGAGCAGGTCGAACGCCTGGACGTCCCCGCGCACGGCGCGTTGCAGCTCGCCCGCGGCGGCACCCACCTCATGATCATGGGGTGGCAGAAGACCCCCGCCCTCGGTGACGAGCTCGAACTCGACCTGACCTTCGCCAGGACCGGGACCATCTCGGTCAAGGTGCCGGTCAAGGAGCTCACCTACCGCCCCGGCCAGCAGTAAGGGACCCGCGAGATGCCGAAGGCCGCCTTTCCGCAGACCCTGCCGCCGGGCACCCCGCCGCCGCGGACCGCCGGAGACCGGACCGCCCGCCGCCGGATCGCCGCGCTGTTCGGCGTCCTCGGCGCCGTCCTCACGCTGATGCTCGCCGGCGCAGGACCGGCCTCCGCGCACGCCACCCTGCAGTCCACCGACCCGGCACAGAACTCGGTCGTCGCCGCCGCGCCGCAGACCGTCACGCTGACCTTCAGCGAGGCGGTGTCGCTCTCCGGCGACTCGGTGCGGGTGCTCGACCCGGCCGGACGGGCGGTCGACACCGGCAACCCGGCGCACGCCGACGGCCGGGACAACACCGCACGGGTCGGGCTCAACAGCGGGCTGGCGGGCGGCACCTACACGGTGGCCTGGCGGGCCGTCTCCGAGGACTCGCACCCGATCGGCGGCGCCTTCACCTTCTCCGTCGGAGCGCCCTCCGACACCTCCGTCTCCGCCACCGCACTGAGCGGCGCCGAGGCCGACAGCACGGTCGCCGCCCTCTACGGCACCGGCCGGACCGTCGCGTACGGGGCGTTCGCGCTGCTGGCCGGCGCGGCCGCCTTCGTGCTGATCTGCTGGCCCGCCGGAGCGGTGCAGCGCGCGGTGCAGCGACTGCTGATGTCCGGCTGGGTGGCGCTGCTGGTCTCCACCGTCGCGGTGCTGATGCTGCGCGGCCCCTACGAGCGCGGCTCCGGCCTCGGGCAGGCCTTCGACCTGTCGCTGGTGCGCGCCACGCTGGACGAGCGGATCGGCACCGCACTGGCCGCGCGGCTGCTGCTGCTCGCCGCGAGCGGGGTCTTCCTGTCGCTGCTGGTGGGCCAGCTCGGGCAGCCGCCGCGGACGGCCGGCCCTGCGGCCGGCCCCACGGCCGGGGGACCGGAGGAGGACGCCGAGGAGTCGGAGCTGCGCGAGCTGGAGCAGCGCGCCGCCGAGCGGCCGCAGCGCGAGGCCCGGCTGGGCCTCGGGGTGGCCGGACTGGTGCTGGCGGTCGCCCTCTCGGCGACCTGGGTCGGCGCCGACCACGCCTCGGTGGGCATCCAGGTCTGGCTGGCGCTGCCGTTCGGCATGCTGCACCTGATCGCGATGGCGCTCTGGCTCGGAGGCCTGGCCGCCATGCTGGTCGGCCTGCGGCACGGGATCGGCGCGGACGTCGCCGACCGCTTCTCCAAGGTCGCCTTCGGCGCGGTCGCGGTGCTGACCGTCACCGGGATCTACCAGTCCTGGCGTGGCCTGGGCAGCTGGGGCGCGCTGACCGGCACCGAGTACGGGCGGCTGCTGCTGGTGAAGACCGGCTGCGTGGTCGCGATGCTCGGCGTCGCCTGGATCTCCCGGTCCTGGCTGGCCCGGCTGCGGGCCGACCCGCAGGAGGCGGTGGCGGTCGCACCGGCCGAGGCGCCGGAGCCGGTCACCGTGGCCGCGCACTCCGACGACCCGGTCCGGCAGGCCCAGCTGGCCCGCCAGCAGGCCGCCCGGGAGAGCGCCGGACGCGACCGCGGGCTCACCCCGACCCGGGCCGGGCTGCGCCGCTCGGTGCTGGTCGAGGCGCTGGTCGCGGTGGCCGTGCTGGTGGTCACCACGATGCTCACCAACTCGCCGCCCGGCCGGGTGGCCGGCGAGGTCGCGGCCGGGGCACCCGCCGCCGGTGCCGGCCCGGCCGCCCCGGGCGTGCCCGCCCCGCAGACCGTGCCCGGCCAGACCCTGGAGCTGAAGCTCCCGTACGACACCAAGGGCCGGACGCCGAACGCCAAGGGCACCGCCACCGTCACCCTCAACCCGGCCCGGACCGGGCCCAACGAGGTGCACCTCAAGCTGGACGGCGCGGACGGGCAGCCGGTCGAGGTCCCCGAGGTGCAGCTCGCCTTCACCCTGCCGGACCGCGACCTCGGCCCGCTGCCGGTCACCCTGACCGCCGAGGGCACCGGCCGCTGGAGCGGCACCGCGCAGCTGCCGCTGGCCGGCAACTGGGTGGTGTCGGTGCAGGTCCGCTCCTCGGACATCGACCAGACCACCGAGATCAAGCCGCTGAAGATCGGGTGACCGCGATGGACAGCACCGAGAACACGCGGAGCGCGGAGAGTACGGAGAGCGCGGAGAGCGCCACGGCCGCCGGGCCCGCCGGCAGCAGGCCCGGCCGCGGCGTCACCCGGCGGGCCCTGCTGGGCACCGCCGGGGCCGGGCTGGTGGTCGGAGCGGGCGCCGGCGTGGCCGGTGCGGCCGCCCTGGACCGGTCCCCGGCGGGCGGGCCCGCCCCGGCCGGACCCGCCCTCGGCGCGGGCCGGCTGCCGTTCCACGGGGAACACCAGGCCGGCATCGTCGAACCGCAGCAGGCCCGGGTCCAGCTGGCCGCCTTCGACCTGGCCGGCGGGACCGGCCGGGACGGCCTGCGGGCACTGCTCCAGCGCTGGTCCCGGACGGCCGCCCGGCTGGCCGTCGGCGAGCCGGCCGACGAGTTCGAGAACCAGGTCGCGCTGGACGCCGGCCCCTGCTCGCTCACCCTCACCTTCGGCTTCGGCGCCACCCTGTTCGACAAGGCCGGGCTCGCCGACCAGCGCCCGGCCGCACTGGAACCGCTCCCCTCCTTCCCGGCGGACGCCCTCGACCCGGCCCGCGGCGACGGCGACCTGTTCGTCCAGATCTGCGCCGACGACGCGCTGGTCGCCGTGCACGCCCTGCGGGTGCTCCAGCGGCAGGCGGCCGGCACGGCGGCGTTGCGCTGGCAGTCGGCCGGCTTCGCCCGCACCCCCGGCGCCGCCACGCGGCAGATCACCGGGCGCAACCTGATGGGCCAGATCGACGGCACCAACAACCCCAAGCCGGCCGAGGACGACTTCGCCGCCAAGGTGTTCTGCGCCGCCGGGGGCGACCAGCCGGCCTGGCTCGCGGGCGGCTCGTACCTGGTGTTCCGGCGGATCCGGATGCTGCTGGACAACTGGGAGGCGCTGCCGCTGGACCGCCAGGAACGGGTGATCGGGCGGCGGAAGTCGGACGGCGCCCCGCTCTCAGCGGCCCCCGGCAGCAGCGAGTTCACCCCGGCCGACCTGGCCGCGCAGGACCCGGACGGCTCGCTGGCCATCCCGGCCGACGCGCACGTCCGGGTCGCCGCGCCGGCCGCCAACGGCGGGGCGGCGATGCTGCGGCGCGGGTTCTCGTACCACGACGGCCTGCTGGCCGACGGCTCGCCGGACGCCGGACTGCTCTTCCTCGCCTTCCAGGCCGACCCGCGCAGGGGCTTCACCCCGGTGCAGCGCAAGCTCTCCCGGGGCGACGGCCTCTCCCGCTTCCTGCGGCACGAGGCGAGCGGCCTGTACGCCGTCCCGCCCGGCGCCCCGCAGGGCGGCTACGTGGGGCAGACGCTGCTCGGCTAGCCCGGCCGGGGCGCCCACCGCACGGCCGGGGCGCCCCGCCCGGCCGCCGGTTGCCCACGGGCCGGAACTCCCCCGTGGGCAACCGGCGAAATGGTTAAGGTGACTTGCTCGGTATCCCTTTCGCATGGAGGCGCGGCATGTCGGCGACCCGCTACACCTACCTCGGCCCGGCGGGCACCTTCACCGAGGCGGCGCTGCGCACCCTGCCCGAGGCGGCGACCCGGGAGCTGGTCCCGCTGGCCTCGGTGCCGCTGGTGCTGGACGCGGTGCGCGGCGGCGAGGCCTCCGGCGGGTTCGTGCCGATCGAGAACTCCGTCGAGGGCGCCGTCACCGCGACCAACGACGAACTGGCCTCGGGCGCCGCGCTGATGATCTACCGCGAGGTGCTGCTGCCGATCTCCTTCGCGCTGCTGGTCCGGCCCGGGACGGAGCTGGCCGACATCAAGACCGTCACCAGCCACCCGGTGGCCCAGCCGCAGGTGCGCCGCTGGCTGGCGGCCAACCTGCCGGAGGCGCGGTGGGAGTCCTCGGCCTCCAACGCCGACGGCGCCCGGCTGGTCTCCGAGGGGCGGTTCGACGGCGCGTTCGCGGGCGAGTTCGCGGCGCCGATCTACGGCCTGGACCCGCTGGTCAAGGACATCGCCGACGCGGCCAACGCGACCACCCGGTTCGTCCTGGTCGGCCGGCCCGGGAGGGTCTCCTCACCGACCGGAGCGGACAAGACCTCGATGGTGGTCTGGCTGCCGGACGACCACCCGGGCGCGCTGCTGGAACTGCTCCAGGAGTTCGCGGTGCGCGGGGTCAACCTGATGCGGATCGAGTCCCGGCCCACCGGGGAGGGGCTCGGCAACTACTGCTTCCTCATCGACTGTGAGGGGCACCTCACCGACCGCCGGGTGAGCGAGGCGCTGATGGGCCTCAAGCGGACCTGCCCGCAGGTGCGTTTCCTCGGCTCCTATCCGCGGGCCGACCAGCAGGCCTCCGGGCACCAGCGGCCGGGGACCTCGGACACCGATTTCACCGAGGCGGCCGACTGGCTCTCCCGGTGCCTCGACGGCCGCGGCGACATTTGAGGGCCTGGCGACATCTGATCGCCGGCTTTTGTCCTCCTGACCTTTTCCGACCGTTTTCGACCCCACCCGGACGGCGGTACGGGTGACCGCACCGGGCGTCCGCCCGTCGTCCACAGGGGCCCGCACCGCCGGAACCGGCTGTCCACAGGACCGTCCACTGTCCACAGCCCCGAGTTATCCACAGGCCTGGGGACGAGTCGACAAACCGGTATAGCCACTACGCGTATCGGTCGGATCATCGGTTAGCGTCGCAGAGATGACCAATCGGACCAGAGTCACCCGTGTGCCAGCAAATCACCCGTCCGAGTGCTTCAATTTCCTCACCCAAGAAGGTCAAGTGAGGTTTGAAACCTCAATTCCTTAGTCGGGCGCATCGTCCCCCGGGGAGGCCCGGCCGTCCACAGCCCACCGGATCCTCCTGTGGATAACCTCACAGCGAGCCGTTCCTCACAGGGGTTATCCACAGGCTCCGGGGAGTTATCCCCAGGGGAAAACCCGTACCGGTGGAGGGGCCCCCGCCCGGTAGGCTTGGGCCCGTGATTGACCTTCGCCTGCTTCGTGAGGACCCTGACCGAGTGCGCGCCTCGCAGCGCGTCCGTGGCGAGGACGTCGACCTGGTCGACGCCCTCCTCTCCGCCGACGAGCGGCGCCGGTCCTCGGGCAGTCGCTTCGACGAACTGCGCAACGAGCAGAAGACGCTCGGCAAGCAGGTCGCCAAGGCCCAGGGCGAGGAGAAGACCGCCCTGCTCCAGCGCACCAAGGAACTGGCCGCCGAGGTCAAGGCCGCCGACGCCGAGCAGAGCGCGGCCAAGGACGAGGCCGAGCGCCTGCTCCGCTCGCTGGCGAACCTCATCGACCCGGCCGCCCCGGTCGGCGGCGAGGAGGACTTCGTCACGCTGGAGGAGATCGGCACCCCGCGCGACTTCGCCGCCGAGGGGTTCGAGCCCCGCGACCACGTCGAGCTGGGGCAGATCCTCGGCGCGATCGACACCGAGCGCGGCGCCAAGGTCGCCGGCGCACGGTCCTACTACCTGACCGGTGTCGGCGCGCTGCTGGAGCTCGCCCTGGTCAACATGGCGATCGCCCAGGCCACCGCGGCCGGCTTCACCCCGATGATCACCCCGGCCCTGGTCCGCCCGGCCGCCATGGACGGCACCGGCTTCCTCGGCCAGGCCGCCGAGAACGTGTACTTCCTCCCCGAGGAGGAGCGCTACCTCGTCGGCACCAGCGAGGTCCCGCTCGCGGCGTACCACATGGACGAGATCATCGACGCCGAGAAGCTGCCGCTGCGGTACGCCGGCTACTCGTCCTGCTTCCGCCGCGAGGCCGGCACCTACGGCAAGGACACCCGCGGCATCATCCGCGTCCACCAGTTCGAGAAGGTGGAGATGTTCGTCTTCACCTCGCCCGAGGACGCCGAGAACGAGCACCGCCGCCTGCTCCAGTGGGAGAAGGACTTCCTCAACGCCCTAGAGCTGCCCTACCGGGTGATCGACGTCGCCTCCGGCGACCTCGGCTCCTCGGCCGCGCGCAAGTTCGACATCGAGGCGTGGATCCCGACCCAGGGCAAGTACCGCGAGGTCACCTCGACCTCCAACACCACCGAGTACCAGTCCCGCCGGCTCTCCATCCGGATGCGCGAGGAGGGCAAGGTCCGCCCGCTGGCCACGCTGAACGGCACCCTGGTCGCCGTCCCGCGCACCATCGTCGCGATCCTGGAGAACCACCAGCAGGCCGACGGCTCGGTCGTCGTGCCGGAGGCGCTGCGGCCGTACCTCGGCGGGCGCTCCGTCCTCCCGCCGGTCAAGTAGCCGGCTGCCCCACCCGCACCACCGCCCGAAAGCAACTCCCGGGAGACGTTCGGCCCATGAGCAGCATCAGCCCCAGCCCCGTCTCCCCCGTCGACGGTGGCGGCCTGCCCTTCCGGCTGGTCGCCACCGACCTCGACGGCACGCTGCTCACCAGCGAGGAGACCGTCTCCGAGCGCACCCGGGCCGCGCTCGCCACGGCCACCGGTGCCGGGGCGCTGCACATCATCGTCACCGGCCGCTCCGCCGCCTGGGCCCGGCCGGTCTTCGACGAGATCGGCTACCAGGGGATAGCGGTCTGCGGCCAGGGCGCGCAGGTCTACGACGCGGGCGCGCACAAGCTGCTCACCTCGCTCACCCTGGATCGCCGGCTGGCCGCGCTGGCGATCGCCAAGATCGAGGCGGAGGCCGGCCCGCTGGCCGTCGCCGCCAACCAGGACGGCCTGGACGGCGAGGTGCTGGCCGGCCCCGGCTACGAGCTGCTGATCGGCTCCGACCTGCCGGTGACGCGGGTCGCCAAGGACGAGCTGTTCGCCTCCCCGCTCAGCAAGCTGTACATCCAGCACCGCGGTCTGACCGACGACGGCCTCGCCGAGGTCGCCCGCCGGGTGGCCGGCGACCTGGTCGGCGTCGTCATGGCGGGCGCCGGCATCGTCGAACTGCTGCCGCTCGGCCTCTCCAAGGCCACCGGGCTGGCCGTCGCCGCCCGCCGGCTGGGCGTGAAGGCCGCCGACACCATCGCCTTCGGTGACATGCCCAACGACGTGCCGATGTTCGGCTGGGCCGCGCACGGCGTCGCCATGGCCAACGCGCACGCGGAACTGCTGGCGGTCGCCGACGAGGTCACCGTCAGCAACGACGAGGACGGCGTCGCGGCCGTCCTGGAGCGGCTCTACCCGGCTCGGTGAGCGGCGGGGGAACGGGCGGGGTGGGGGTGGACCGGGTCGCGGGCCGTTCCGGCGGCACCCGGATGCTGACCGTCACAGAAAGAGTTTGTATGCTCCGCTGAAGCTCCGCGTCTCCCGGTGCGGTGCTCCTGTGCGGTGCTCCCGGCGGACCCGGGCCGTGCCCCCGGGACACGTACAGGATTGCTGCTTCCGCCGCTGAGAGGTACGCGCATGTCAGGCCAGTGGGACGAGAGCACGTCGGGGGCGGGCGGCCGGCGGCGTGCCGAGGGCGGCTCGCGGGGCGGCGGTTCGCCGCGTGGCACCGGCGCGCGCGGCGGCAGCACGCGTGGCAACGGCACGCGTGGCGCGGGCGCCCAGGGTGCCGGCACCCCGCGCGGCGTGCGCACCGAGCAGACGGCCGACGCGGGCGGACGCGTCCCGGCGCCCCGGCCCGGCGGCCGGGCCGAGGCCCGGCGGGCCGCCCAGGGCAAGGGCGGCGGCCGCGGCAGGTCCGACGGCGACGGACCCGCGGACGCCTCCGCGGCGGGCGGCCGGGCGGCCGCGCGCAACAGCCGCAAGCCGAAGCGGAACGTCAGGAAGATCGTCGCCTGGTCGGTGGCCGGCGTCCTCGTCGTGCTGGCCGGCACCGGCGGCGCGATCTACTACAAGCTCAACGGGAACATCAGGTCCTTCGACCCGGAGGCGGTCTCCACCGACCGCCCGCCGGAGGCGACCGCCGACGCCAACGGCAACAAGCCGGTCAACGTCCTGCTGATCGGCTCGGACTCGCGCGCCGGCAAGAACAGCGACCTCGGCGGCGGCGACGAGGGCGGCGCCCGCTCGGACACCACGATCCTGCTGCACGTCTACGCCGACCACAAGCACGCGGTGGGCATCTCCATCCCGCGCGACGCCCTGGTCACCATCCCGCGGTGCAAGCTGCCGAACGGGTCGTGGAGCAAGGAGGCGACGAACCAGATGTTCAACTCGGCCTTCTCGGTGGGCAACAGCGAGTCCGGGAACCCGGCCTGCACGCAGAACACCGTCGAGAAGCTCACCGGCATCCGCGTCGACCACACCATCGAGGTGAACTTCGAGGGCTTCGCGGCGATGACCGAGGCCGTCGACGGGGTCGACGTCTGCCTGCCGAACGACATCTACGAGGGGCACCTCAACCCCAACCTGGGCAAGAAGGGCAAGATCGTCCTGCCCAAGGGCAAGCAGAAGCTCTCCGGCCAGAAGGCGCTGGACTACGTCCGGCTCCGGCACGGCATCGGCGACGAGTCCGACGTCGGCCGGATGAAGCGCCAGCAGGCCTTCCTCGCCTCGCTGATGGCCAAGGTCAAGGGCGAGGGCCTCAGCCCCACCACGCTGCTGCCGCTGGCCGACGCGGCCACCAAGTCGATGACCGTCGACCCCGGGCTGGACTCGGCCAAGAAGCTGATGGACTTCGCGCTGTCGATGAAGAGCATCGACCTGCACGACGTCAAGTTCCTCACCGCGCCGTGGCGTTACAACGGTCCCCGGATCGACCTCGTCCACCCCGCGGTCGACAACCTCTGGAAGACCCTGCTGGCCGACCGCACCATCGACGGCCAGGACGCCACCGGCAAGCAGGACGACGCGCCCCAGACGCCGACCGCCGCGCCCGAGACCACCCCGGCCGCGCCGCCCCCGCCGGCCGCCGTGGACACCCCGGTCAAGGTCGCGGTCTTCAACGGCACCACCGCCACCGGCCTGGCCGCCAAGGCCGCCGAGACGCTCAAGGCGGCCAAGGTCACCGTGACCGGCGTCTCGACCGCCAAGAACACCAACAAGGCGGCCACCACGGTCGAGTACGGCAGCGGGCAGAAGGCCAACGCGGAGAAGGTCGCGGCGCTGTTCCCGGGCGCCACCCTGGTTCCCACCTCGGCGGCCGGGATCAGCCTCGTCCTCGGCAAGGACTTCGCCGCCGCCAACGCCGCCGCGGCCCCCGCCGCAGCGGCCCCGAGCGTCCCGGCGCCGCTGCCCACCGAGGTGGTCAACGAGGCCCGCTCGGCCGACGACGACATCTGCAGCAACGTCTCGTACGGATAGCCGTCGCCGGCCCGCCCGGAGCGTCCCCGGGACGCCCGGAGCGGGCCGGGGCCGTGAGCGGGCCGGCGACCGGGCGGTCAGAGCGCCGCGCGGATCCAGCCGTCGACCAGGCCGGTGAGGTCCTGGTCGGCCTGGCCGTGCTCGACCACGTGGGTGCGGATGACGTCGCCGCCCCCGTGCCCGAACAGGCCGCCGCGCTTGTCCGCCTCCAGCACCACCTCGACCCTGTGCGGAGTGGTGACGAAGCTGACCTCCAGCGAGTTGCAGGAGTGCGCGTACTGCGGCGCCGAGGAGAACTCGATCTCCTGGTAGAAGGGCAGCGTCTGCCCGGTGCCCCGGATGTGGCCGGCCTCCAGGTCCGCGGAGCGGAACCCGAAGCCGAGCTGGAGCAGGGTGTCCAGGATCCGGCGCTGCACCGGCAGCGGCTCGACCTCCAGCGGGTCGGAGTCGCCCTTGTCGAGCGCGCCCGCGATGTCCACCTCGGTCCGCACGCCGAGCTGCATCCCGTGCAGGCGCTGCCCGGCGACGGTGGTCACCGGCGTCTCCCACGGCACCTGGACGGCGAACGGGATCGACCGGTTCTCCCCGGGCGCCAGCACCAGCGGGGCCGTCACCGAGAACTTCGCGAACGGGTACAGCCCGGTGCTCTCGCCCTCCTCGTGCTCGATCTCCACCCGTGCGACCAGTGTCAGCGTGATCCCGCGGATGTCCGCCTCGACCGTCCCGCCGGTCAGCTCGACCGTCCCGTACAGGGTGCCGCCGGGCTGCACCACCGGCGTGGTCAGAACGGTGTCGACGCCGGGGCCGCCGACACCGAGGGCTCCGAGCAGCTTCTTGAACACCATGCGGGCGATCTCCTCGTCTAGGGATGGACCGAAGTCGTCGGGTGCAACGCCAGGGCGGCCCGGACGGTTCCCGGGCAGGTCACGTGGCAGTTGTAGGATGACCGGGCAATCAGTTGTAGGATGACCGACGACCAGACCCGAGGGGAGCTCCGCCATGACCGCACCCGGCCACAGCCAGGACACGTTGCAGGCCGCCGGACGGCGCTCGCTGGTGGACACCGCCATCGACCAGCTGCGCGAGCAGCTCGCGGCGGGGGCCTGGCCGGTCGGCTCGCGGATCCCGACCGAGCACGAGCTGGCCGAGCGGTTGCAGGTCGGGCGGAACACGGTGCGCGAGGCGATCCGGGTGCTGGTGCACGCCGGCATGCTGGTCTCCCGGCAGGGCGAGGGCACCTTCGTCCGCAGCACCAGCGACCCCGCCGCCGTCCTGCGGGGCGTGCAGCGCTCCGGTGTGCGGGACGTGCTGGAGGTCCGCGCGGCGCTGGAGGCGGAGGCCGCCCGGCTGGCCGCGCTGCGGCACACGCCCGAGGACGTCGTCCGGATGCGGGCCGCGCTGGCCCGCGAGGCCGAGGTGATCGCGGCGCACCCCGAGCGGACCGGCCGCGAGGCGACCGTCGAGCACGACCTGGAGTTCCACACCGCCGTCGTCGAGGCCGCGCACAACCCGGCGCTGACCGAGGTGTACCGCTACTTCGGCGCCTCGGTGCGCGAGTCGATGCGGACGGCCTTCGGCGACCACGAGATGCCCGAGGTGGTCGTGGCCACCCACGCGGCGCTGGTGGACGCGATCGAGAGCGGCGACCCGGACCACGCCGAACGCGCGTGTCGCGCGCTGCTCGCCGAGCCGATCGCGGCCGTCGAGCAGCTCCTCGCGGCCATCGCGGCCCGGAAGTGAGCGGCACCCGCCGCTTCCGCCGTCCGCCCCCGGTTCCACGTTTCACGAAAGAGCAGCACGCCCCATGGCAGTCACCCGTGCCCAGCAGCCGGTTGTCACCACCTCCCCGCTCCCCGTCCGCAGCCGGCTGGCCCACCCCGCGCTGCTGCTGACCGGCATCCTGCTGGTCGCCCTCAACATGCGCGCCTGCCTCGCGGCGATCTCCCCGATGGTCGGCGAGATCCAGCGCACCTTCGGCCTCTCCGCCACCGCGAGCGGGCTGATCACCACCGTGCCGGTGCTCTTCCAGGGCGCCGGTGCCCCGCTCACCCCCCGGCTGACCAGGCGGTTCGGCACCGAGCGCGTGGTGCTGGGCGCGGTGCTGGTGCTCGGCGCGGGCGTGCTGCTGCGGGTGCTGCCCTCGGTGGCCGCCCTGTACGCGGGGTGCGTGGTGATCGGCGTGGCGATCGCGGTCCTGAACGTCTCGATGCCGGGCCTGGTCAAGCGCGAGTTCCCGGGCCGGGCGGCGGCCATGACCGGCGTCTACTCGACCACCATGCTGGTCGGCGCGACGCTGGCGGCCGGGACCTCGGTGCCGTTGGAGCACGTCCTCGGCGGCGGCTGGCAGGCCTCGCTGGGTGCCTGGTCGCTGCTGGCGCTGGTCGCCGCCGTGGCCTGGCTGCCGCAGGTGCTGCGCGCGCGCCAGGAGAAGGCGGCGGTCGCGGCGCCGGTCCGGCCCGCCGCGACCAGGCCGATCGAGGGGATCTGGCGCACGCCGCTGGCCTGGCAGATCAGCCTCTTCATGGGCATCTCGTCGCTGCTGGTCTACACCCTGGTGGCGTGGATGCCGACCATCCTGGCCGACCACGGGATGGACCGCGGCGAGGCCGGCCTGGTCTTCGCGTTCTCCAACCTGGTCCAGGTGACGGGCGCCTTCCTGGTGCCGCTGATGGCCGGCCGGATGACCAGCCAGCGCACGCTGGCCGTGGTGATGGCCGCGCTGAACGCGCTCGGCATCGCCGTCCTGCTGGTCTCGCCGGTGCCCGGCGCATGGGTGGCGGCCACCATCCTGGGCGTCGCCCAGGGCGGTTCGCTGGGCCTCGGTCTCGCCTTCATCGTGCTGCGGACCGACAGCGCCGCCGGCGCCGCCCAGCTGGGCGGCATGTCGCAGGCGGTCGGCTACCTGGTGGCGGCGGCCGGCCCGGTCGGCGCCGGGGCGCTGCACCAGCTGACCGGCGGCTGGACCACCCCGCTGGCGCTGATGCTCGTGCTGGCCGCCGTCGTCGGCGTGGCCGGCTGGGGCGCCGGACGCAACCGGACGCTCTGAGGCGTCCGGCCGCGGCCCGGGCGCGGGGGCGGAAGAGCCGCCGCAGAAGACCCGTCGCGGCGGACCGGCCGCGACGGGCCCCGGTTACTCCTCGGCGGCCAGGGTGAGCCCGGCCAGCTTCACCGAGGCCAGCACCGCCGCCCCCACCGTGAGCACCAGCAGCAGCGGCACCGCCACGCCGAGCCCGACGTCGGCGGTGATCGCGCCGTCCCCGGCCACCGCCTCGGCCACCGACAGCCCCCACTGCTGGATGCTCAGCGTCCTGGCGCCCTCGACGAAGTTGCCGATCAGGGACTCCCAGACCAGCGCGTACGCCAGCCCGGCCACCACCGCGTGCCGGGTGACCACGCCGAGCAGCAGGAACAGCGCGCTGTACGCGGCCCCGGCCACCAGGGTGGCGACGGTGTAGCCGAGTGCCAGCCCGTCCTCGGTGCCGTACAGCAGCAGGCCGGCCAGGAGCGTCGGGACCGCCGCGAAGACCCAGGTGGTGCCGACGGCGACCGCCAGCTTGGTGGTGATGATCTTCCAGCGGGGCAGCGGCTTGGCGAGCAGGTAGACGATCGAGCCGTCGTCGATCTCGGTGGCGATGGCACCGGTGCCGACGACCAGGCCGAGGATCGGCAGCAGCGTGCCGAGGCCCAGCTGGCCGAGGATCCTGACGGTCAGGTCGTGCTTGTCCCCGCTGGAGCCGCTGGCGATCGCCGAGACGAGCAGCAGCAGGGCGGGGACCACCAGCAGCAGGATGCCGCGGCGGCGGCCCAGCAGGCCGCGCAGCGTCAGCCTGGCGACGGTCGGGTTCATGGTGTGGTCGGCCTTCCTGGGTCCGGGTGGGTGCGACGCGTCCGTGGGCGCTAGGCGGAGACGAGGTAGGAGAAGACGCTCTCCAGCGACTCGTCCGCCGGTGCGACGGTGTACAGCCGGACGCCGGCCTGCTGGGCGACCTTCGGCAGCAGGGTGGTGAAGCCCTGGAAGTTGACCGCCTGGATGCGCAGCGCCTTCTCCTGCTGGTCCAGCTCGATGCCGGCCGTCGACGCGTCGGCGATCAGCGCCGCCGCGAGCCGGCGGTCGTCGCTGGAGCGGACCAGGTAGCGGTGCGGGCGGTCGGTCATCAGCCGGCGGATCTTCCGGAAGTCGCCGGAGGCCGCGTGCCGGCCGGCCACCACGACCTCGATGTGCCGGGCCAGCTGCTCGACCTCCTCCAGGATGTGCGAGGAGAAGAGCACCGTCCGGCCGTCGGCGCCGAAGCGGCGCAGCAGCTCCATCAGCTGGAGCCGCTGGCGCGGGTCCATGCCGTTGAACGGCTCGTCGAGCAGCAGCACGGCCGGGTCGTGGACCAGCGCGGACGCCATCTTGACGCGCTGCTTCATGCCCTTGGAGTAGGTGCCGGTCTTCCGGTCCTGGGCGTACTCCATCTCGACCAGGGCCAGGGCCCGCCGCGCGGCGGCGCCCGGGTCGGCGAGCCCGTGCAGTTCGGCGTTGGCCAGGACGAACTCCCAGCCGGTCAGGTAGTCGTACATGGACTCGCGCTCGGGGACCAGCCCGATCTGCCGGTACACCTGCTGGTTGCGCCAGATCGGCGCACCGTCCAGGGTGACCGCCCCCGTGGAGGGGGCGAGGAAGCCGCTCATCATGTGGATGAGCGTGGACTTCCCCGCGCCGTTCGGGCCGAGCAGACCGGTGATGCCGGGACCGATCGCCATGCTGACGTCGTTGACGGCGACCACGTTGCCGAACCAACGCGAGACCTTGTCGATGGTGATGGTGGCCATGGCGCCCTCTCAAATCCTGCGGTTGTCAGATGCGGCGGTAGCGGCGCAGCAGCAGCGCGTACGAGCCGGCCACCATCGCGACGGCGACGGCGGTGAAGACGGCCACGCCGAGGGCGCCGGGCGCGTGCATCCGCTCGGGGCCGCTGCCGAGGTCGAACAGCTGGTTGGTCAGGCTCTCCACCAGAGCGCCGGGCGAGAGCAGCACGATCCACTGGGCGGAGTCCGGCACGGCGGAGGAGACGCCCCGGCTGATGCCCACGACGATCCCGACCACCGCGGTGGAGACCGCCAGGTAGCCCATGATCGCGGCCACCCCGAAGCCCCGGCGCGGCGTGGCCGCGGCGATCACCACGGCCACCGAGGTCGGCACCAGGGCGTACAGCACCGCGGCGACCAGGCCGTAGACGAGGTGCGCGCTCTCGTGCCCGAAGTCCAGCCCGCCGAGCAGCGCGCCCACGTACAGCACCAGCAGCGGGGCCGCCATCAGCAGCAGCTGGGCGGTGGCCATCGCGGCGAACTTGGCCCGGACGTAGTCGGCCCGGGTGATCGGGCGGGAGAAGTAGAGCGGGACGGTGTGGTGGCGCAGGTCCCGGGAGAGCAGGACGGGCGCCTGCGAGGCGAGGAAGATCGAGACGACCAGCCCGACCACGCTCAGGTACTGCGGGTAGTCGACGGGCAGGTCCTCGCGCTTCGTGGCGAGGGTGATCGCCACGACGATCGCGGCGGGCGCGACGACCGCGCCGAGCACCAGCATCGGCAGCACCTTGGACTTGCCGGAGCGCCCGAGCCCGTACGCGGCGCGCAGGCTCTGGGTGAACAGCGAGCGGGTGGCGTACGCGCGGCCCAGCCGGGGGCCCGTGTAGCCGCGGTAGCCGATGTCGTGGATGACGCCGGAGTCGGCCGGCCTGGTCTCAGGAGGCAGCGACATCTGCGGTACCTCCCTGCGGTGCGCCGGTGGCGGTGTCGGTGTCGGTGAACAGTTCGGCGACCCGGTGACGGCGCTGCTCCAGCCGGACCAGCCCCAGGCCGAGGTCCGCGACGGCGTCGCGGATGGCGTCGTACGTCCCGTCGCCCGCGAGCCGGACCAGCAGGACCCGCGGGCCGTCCGTCTCCGCCGAGAGCCCGGCGGCGGTCAGCCGGTCGCGCACGGCGGCGCTCGCGTCGGCGTGGTCGTCCGGGAGGTCGGTCACCTCGACGACGAGGGTCGCCGTCGCACCGGTGAAGGAGGCGGTGGACGAGGACCGCAGCAGCTTGCCGCCGTCGATCACCACCAGGTGGTCGCAGGTCCGCTCCAGCTCGCCGAGCAGGTGGGTGGTGACCAGCACCGAGATGCCGAAGTCGGTGTGGACCCGCCGGATCAGCGCCAGCATGTCGTCCCGGCCGACCGGGTCCAGCCCGTTGGTGGGCTCGTCCAGCAGCACCAGCTTCGGGTCGTGCACCAGCGCCTGGGCCAGCTTCACGCGCTGCTTCATGCCCGTGGAGTACCCGCCCATCGGCCGGTACCGCTCCTCGTAGAGCCCGACGTGCCGCAGCGTGTCGGCCGTCCGTTCCCGGGCGGCCGCCGCCGGCAGTCCGGCCATCCGGGCCATGTGCACCACGAACTCGGTCGCCGAGACGTCCGGCGGCAGGCAGTCGTGCTCCGGCATGTAGCCGACGCGTTCGCGGATCTGCGACCCCTGGGTGGCGATGTCCAGCCCGAGGACCTGCCCCGTACCCGAGGTCGCCGGGGCCAGCCCGAGCAGGATCTTGATGAGTGTGGACTTGCCCGCCCCGTTCGCCCCCACCAGGCCGACCACCCCGGGCTCCACCTGAACGGTGAGCTGGTCGAGGGCGGTGACCCGGGGGAACCTCTTGGTGAGGCCGTCCGTCTTGATGACAGTGGACACGGGGCCCACCGTAGTGGGCCCGCGCGGTGCGGGTCGTGAGCTGGAATGACGAGCCTTCCTGCTGCTGCGGTATGACGTCCTCCCACCTGTCCCCTAGGGGTCGGCAGAGCGGATCTCCGCTTGTACTCTTGTCGGACTCTGACGGGGGACGCTCGGGCCCAGGTGCCCGACGGGACGGAAGTGAGCACATGACCGACCGCGCGACCGAGTTCGACCGGATGATGAACCCCTGGGCGTACGGCTCCGACGGCAACCTGACGGCGAAGGCGCAGCAGCAGGAGACCGCGCGCACGCGGCTCAACTCCTCGAACGCCCCGGGCGACGGCGGCGGCACCGTCGACGTCGACCCGGCCGCGCTGGACGCCGCCGCCGGCGCGTCCGACCAGATCCACGGCCGCCTGAACGGCGACGG
This sequence comes from Kitasatospora sp. NPDC056181, assembly GCF_042266225.1. Taxonomy (NCBI): domain Bacteria; kingdom Bacillati; phylum Actinomycetota; class Actinomycetes; order Kitasatosporales; family Streptomycetaceae; genus Kitasatospora; species Kitasatospora sp. NPDC056181. Next base: position 392 of record NZ_JBHJUK010000149.1, on the reverse strand, counting down.
CCGGGCCGCCGACGACGAGACCACCAAGGTGTCCACCTCGCTGGCCAACTGGAGCACCGGCAAGGCCGCCGCACAGACCGCGTCCACCTGGGACCAGCAGATCGCCGCGCTCAACACCACGATCGGCGAACTCACCCAGGCACTGCGGCAGACCGCCACGAACTACCGGACCAACGACACCGCGGTCAAGCACGACCTGGGCGCCTGAGGGGGACTGACAGATGGTCGACTTCCACGAACTGAGCACCGCCAAGCTGGACGTCCTCGGCGAGGCCGCCACCGCCTGGGAGGACGTGGTCAAGAAGCTCCAGGAGATGGACCGGGACTGGGACGGCTCGGTGGTCGCCAAGGTCAACTCGGCCAACTGGAGCGGCCCCTCGGCCGACCAGGCC
>NZ_JBHJUK010000148.1:0-20452 GCF_042266225.1 Kitasatospora sp. NPDC056181 | reverse complement strand
TTCGTCGTGCCCTGCCCGCCCGTCGCACCGATCCCGCTGCTGCCGGGCGCCGACCGGCTCCGTGTCGACCGGCTCGGTGTGAACCGGGTGAGCGCCCGCCTCGCCGGCGAGGAGTTCGAACCGCGCGGCCCCATCGAGACCGAAGCAGCCCGCCGCCGCCTCCGAGGACGCCTCAAGAACGAGTGATCACATGACCACCCGACACTCTCTCAGCCGGTCGGGGCGTCGGCGGGACGGTCGGCGCCCGGACCGTCCTCGGCGGGACGGTCCACGGCGGGACGGCCCTCGGCGGGACCCTCCTCGGCGAGACGGTCGTCGACCTGGTGGTCGGCGGAGGCGAGGAGGGCGTGCACGGTGGCGGCCATGGTGTGGCGGGCCCGCTCCGGGCTCAGGCCGGTGCTGCGCCAGTGGTGCCAGGTGCTCCAGGTGGTGACCGCATCCAGGCCGTTGAGCAGGTCCGTCCGGCCGGGCTCGGACAGCGGGTCGAGCTCCAGGGCGAAGATCTGGCCGAGCCGCAGGCGGGCGAACTCCAGCATCTGCTGGACCGCCTCATGGACGCGGGGGGAGGGGTTCTCCAGCCGCATGATGGCGAGCCGGGCCGGGGTGAGGCCCTCCAGGATCCGGGCGCGCTGCTCCGCGAGGGCCGCGACCCGGACGTCCCGCGGCCCCTCCGTGGGGAGCGGCCGGACCTGCGCCATCAGCTGTTCCAGGCGCCGGCCGACGGCGACCTCGGCCAACTGCGCCATGTCCGCGAAGTGGTGGAACACGAGCCGCCGGGAGACCCCGGCCCGCTCGGCGACCTTGTCGGCGGGGAAGTGCGCCTGGTTCTCGTCGAGCAGCGACAGCATCGCGTCGGCGATCTTCTCGCGGGTCTGACGCCCGCGCTCCGTGCGTCCGTCGGTGACGGGCGCGGCGGTTTCGCTCCGTTCCACGTGGGCCTCCGCCCTCTCGTTGACATTTTTGCACCGCGAGTGCAAGTGTACGCGTTGCACGCTGAGTGCAATAAGTTTTGGTGGGGACCGGCCCGGCGCCGTCCCACCGCCGTACGAAGGGCGGTTCGCCGCAGATGTTCACCGGTGTCGGGCGCTGGTGCGCCCGCAGACCCAAGCGCGTGGTCGCGGCCTGGCTGCTCCTCCTCACCGCCGCACTCGCGGCGCTCGCGGTGTTCGGCCGCGTCACCAGCGAGGCCGTCTCCATTCCGGGCAGCGACAGCCAGGCCGCGCGGGACATCGCCGACCGCGCCTTCCCCGGCCCCGCGTCCGGCAGACAGCCCGTCCTGCTGCACACCGCCGCCACGGCCACTCCGCTCACCGCCTCCGACACCGCCGCGGCGGTGAGCAGCGCCGCCGCCGCCATCGCCCGGGTGCCGCACGTGGTCGCCGTCACCACCCCCTACGACCCGGCCGGCGCCGGCGCCATGAGCGCCGACGGCCACACCGCCTACCTCGCGATCGACCTCGACGTCACCGGCCGGGAGATCACGCCCGAAACGACCGACGCCGTGCTCGCGGCGGCGGCGTCGGCCACCGCCGCCGGCATCGAGGTGACCCCGGGCGGCTACCTGGCCGCCGCGGTCGACAAGGGGAGCACCGGCCGCAGCGAGGCCATCGGCCTCGGCACCGCCCTGCTGATCCTCACCCTCACCTTCGGCAGCCTCGTCGCCGCCGGGCTGCCGCTGCTCGCCGGGGTGATCGGCCTCGGCATCGCCCTGCCCGTCCTCGGCCTGGCCGGCCACCTGCTGGACGTGCCCGAGGCCGGCGAGACCATCGCCGCCATGATCGGCCTGGGCGTCGGCATCGACTACACCCTCTTCGGGCTCACCCGCTTCCGCGAGCTGCGCGCCGCGGGCGTCGGGATCGAGGACGCCGCCGTGCGCACCACCGTCGGCTCCGGCAAGTCCGTCGCGTTCGCGGGCAGCGCCGTCGTCGCCGCACTCTCCGGTCTCGCCCTGGGCGGACTCCCGCTGCTGTACGCCCTGGCCCTCGCCCCCGCGATCGCCGTGGTGACGGCGCTGGGCGTGAATCTCACGCTGCTGCCCGCCCTGCTCGTCCTGCTCGGCACGCGGCTGACGCCCAAGCCGGCCGCGCCCGCCCCGGCCGGCCGCCCGCGCGGCTGGGGCCGGGTCGCGGCCCTGGTCGCGGCCAGGCCGTGGCCGCTCCTGCTGGCCGGCCTGGCGCTGCTCGGCATCCTCGCCGCCCCCGCGGCCCACCTCCACCTCGGCCAGCTCGACGCCGGCAGCAAGGCGAGCGGCACCATGAGCCGCACCGCGTACGACCGGATGGCCGCGGCCTTCGGCCCGGGCTCCAACGGCGTGCTCCAGGTGGTCGGCGTCCTCCCCACCTCCGTTCCGGCCGCAGCGGGGGCCGGCGACCCGCGCCTCACCGCCGTCACCACCGCGCTGCGCGGTGCCGAGGGCGTCGCCGTCGTCGGTCCGCCCGCCGTGGCCGCCGACGGACGCACCGTCCGCTGGCAGGTCACCCCCTCCACGGCTCCCGCCGACCCGGCCACCACCGGACTGGTGCACCGGCTCCGCTCCGACGTCCTGCCCGCCGCCACCGCCGACAGCGGCCAGCAGGTGTACGTTGGCGGCACCCCGGCGGCCCAGGCCGACCTCAACGCGCGGATCGCACACCGCATGCCGCTCGTCGTCGGCTTCGTCCTGACCGTCGCGGGCCTGCTCCTGCTGCTGGCCTTCCGCTCGCCGGTCGTCGCGGTGAAGGCCGCCGTGATGAACCTGGTCTCGGTCGCCGCCGCGTACGGCGTGCTCACCGCCGTCTTCCAGCACGGCTGGGGCGCCCGGCTGATCGGCCTGGAGGGCGCCGTCCCGATCCCCGGCTACGTACCGCTGCTGATGTTCGCGGTGCTCTTCGGCCTCTCCATGGACTACGAGGTCTTCCTGCTCAGCGCCGTACGCGAGGCCTACCTGCGGGAGGGCGACAACCGGCGGGCCGTGGTCACCGGTCTCGCCGGCACCGGACGGATCATCAGCTCGGCGGCCCTGATCATGGTCGCGGTGTTCCTCAGCTACCTGCTCTCCGACGACCCGGTCGTCAAGATGTTCGGCATCGGCCTGGCCACCGCCGTCGCCCTGGACGCCACCGTCGTCCGCGGCCTGCTGGTCCCCTCGACCATGGTCCTGCTCGGCGACGGCAACTGGTGGCTGCCCGGCCGGCTCGACCGCCTGCTCCCGCACATCGACATCGAGGGCGACGGGCACCAGGGCCACCCACACACGGGGAGCACCGTGGATGCGGAGGACATAGAGGACGCGGTGGAGGCGGTGGGAGCCACTGCCGGGGGTGGCGCCCCCTCCCGGCCCGCGCCGGCCGAGCCCACCCGATAGAGGCGTTCGACCCCGGCACCGGGCTGTGGTGCCAACGCGCCCGCCCCGCCCGACCCGCCCCGCCCCGCCGGGGAACCCGGCGAGCGCGCCGGGTTCCCCGTCCACCGCACTGAACGAGCAACTGGAACAGGCCCGTGCGGTGGTCGCCGACCGGCCTGGCCCCCAACCGGGGCGCCGACCGACTTGCCCGGCTCCGTAGAGCCGCTGCGCTGGTCCCCCTGCTGCCCGCCGGCCTCGTCCCCCTGGACGCCTCCGGGCAGCACGGCCACGGCTTCCGACCACTGCCGTCCCCTGCCCTGCCGTCCCCTGCCCTGCCCTGTCCTGCCCTTTCCTGTCCTGTCCTGCCCTGTCCTGCCCTGTCCTGCCCTGCCCTGTCCTGCCCTGTCCTGTCCTTCCCTGTCTGCCTTGCCCGTTCCTGTCCTCCTGTTCATTCCGCCCCAACGCATCTGGAGCAATCCCCGTGTTCAGACACCACCGAAGCGGCCTGCTGACGCTCACTGCCCTCGGCGTCACCGCCGGAGCCGCCGTACTCGCCGCGCCCGCGGCCCACGCCGCCCCCACCTGCGGGCGGCCACCGGTCCAGTACTCCGTGGACGGCGGCGCCAACTGGACGAACAGCGCCACGATCGCAGCGCCGTCGGCCACCGTCCAGGTCCGGCTGGCCGGCCAGCCCACCGCCGGCTGCGACTACCACGTCTCGCTGGGGTCGTACGAGACGCAGGGCGCGACCTGGGCCACCTCCGGCCGGCAGACCTTCCTCGGCTGGGCGACCACGACGCTCACCCGCGAGCACTACCGCGACGTGCTCGACGTCAGCGGCCACCTGCCCCACTGCTTCGGCGAGTTGGCGCTGTACGGAGTCGGCGAGAAGTACGACGGAAGCGACGGGGACCACCCCCTGCCGCACTACCCGGACGAGCCGTTCTCCGGGGTGCTGATCGCCTCATGGAACGGCGGCACCGCCTGCCCGCCCGAGCCGACCGGCAGCCCGACCACCCAGGCCCCGACGAACTCCGCCGCGCCGCCCACGGTCACGCCGACCCCCGCGCCGGCGACGGCGGGCGTCCCCACGGCCGGGCCGACCCCCACCCCCGCCGCGTCGACGTCCTCCCCCGCCACGTCGACGTCCTCCCCCGCCGGAGCCGGCTCGTCGCGCCCGGCCCCGAGCCAGGCCACGGCCGTCCCGGCACTGGCCGCCACCGGAGCCGACCCCGGCCTCCTGGCCGCCACGGCGGTCGGCGCCACCGTGCTGGTCGCCGCCGGCTGCACGGTCGTCTACGCCGGCCGCCGGCGGTCCACCCGCCACTGACGACACGGCCGGGGGCGGGGGCCGGGAGGCCGGGAGGCCGGCCGGCCCCCGTCGCCGGCACCTCGACCGAGGGCCGGCCCGGCGCGGTTCCCGCACCGGCGGCAGCGGTTCGATCACCGCCCCTGAACATCCGTCAACGAGAAGTCATCGGGGAGACTTGCACGCGCAGCCGCACATGGCGATGATCCTTGCGGACACCTCGACGGTGAAGATCACCGCCAGTGCGCCACGCCACGCGGTCGATGAATTGCCCGACCCTTCTCAGCCGGCGGCCAGGACCACCGTGGTCATGGTGAGGGGCGGCGCGGCGGGCGGTGCCTCCCCGGCCAGCCGGCGGTGCTCCTGGGGTGTGACGCCGCGAACCCGCTTGAAGGCCGCACTGAGGGCGAAGGCGTTGCTGTAGCCGACCCGGCGGGCCACCGAGGCGACGGTGTGCCCGGGGTCGCGCAGCAGGTCGGCGGCGAGCGCCAGGCGCCAGGTGGCCAGGTAGGCCATCGGCGGCTCGCCGACCAGCGCGGTGAAGCGGCGGGCCAGGCCGGCGCGCGAGACGCCGACCTCGGCGGCCAGTGCGGCGACCGTCCACGGGCGGGCCGGGTCGTCGTGCATCAGGCGCAGGACCGGGCCGACCACCTGGTCGTGCTGGGCCTGGTACCAGGCAGGGGCGCCGCTGTCCGGGGTGGCGAGCCAGCTGCGCAGCACGCCGACGACGAGGAGATCCAGCAGACGGTCCAGGACCAGCTCCTGGCCGGGCTCGTCGCGGGTCGTCTCGGCGGCCAGCAGGCGGACCAGGGTGTCCTCGGTGGTGGCGGCGTTCTCGCCGGCCGGGCGGACCAGCAGGGTCGGCAGGTGGTCCAGCAGGCGCCTGCCGATCTCGTGCTCCGCCTGGTAGGTGCCGGACAGCAGGACGGAGGAGTTGTCGTCGCCGGGCCGGACCTCGCCCCACGTGCGGACGCCGAGGGCCATCGAGGCGGAGACGTCGGCGCCGTCGCGCGAGCAGACCTGTCCGGGGCCGATCACCACCTGCACCGGGGTGTCCGGCCTGTCGGCGACGGTGTAGGGCTCGGGCCCGCGCACGATGGCCACGTCGCCGGGGCGCAGCAGCACCGGGGCGCCGCCCTCCGGGAGGATCCAGGCGTCCCCGCGGATCGGGGCGACCACCGACAGCGGTGCGCCGTCCTCGATCCGCAGGGACCACGGCGGGCTGAGGATCGAGCGGAGCACGAACGCTCCCCGGGCCTTGGGGCCGTCGAGCAGGCCGGTGAGAGTGTCCATGGGGTAAGCCTAGACGTTGAAACATGGATTGACGGACCGTCATTTGAGAGAGTCTTGAGTGGTCGGGCGGGCTACGCCCGGCGGTACGGGGGATGATCGGCGGAGCGGCCGGTGTCGGTGACGACGCGGGCGCGCAGCACGACCGCCGGCAGCGATGCCGCGGCCGCAACGCCGTTGGCCGGAAAGAGGGATGAGCCCGATGGAACTGTCGCGCGTGATTGCACTCGTGGCCGCCACGATCACCACCGGACTGAGCGCGGGGTTGTTCTACGCGTACGCGTGCTCGGTGATGCCGGGCCTGCGCGGGACGGAGGACCGGACGTTCATCGAGGTGATGCAGCGCATCAACGTGGCCATTCTCAACGGGTGGTTCCTGCTGGGTTTCGCGGGGGCGCTGGTGGCCACGGCTGCGGCCGTGGCGTTGCACCTACCGGCCGACGGGCACCGGGTGCTGCCGGCGGCGGTGGCGGCGCTGGTCTTCTACGGGGCGTCGCTGGTGGTGACGCGGGTGATCAACATTCCGCTGAACGACGCCCTGGCCGCCGCCGGCGAGCCCGGGCGGATCGCGGAGCCGGGGGCGGTGCGTGGCCGGTTCGAGGCGCGGTGGGTGCGGTGGAACGTGGCGCGGGCCCTGCTCTGCACGGCGGCGCTCGGGTGCCTGTGCTGGGCGCTGGTGCTGCACGGCAACGCGACGGGCTGAGCCCGCCCGGCCGGTCGGCGCCGGTCAGCACCGGTCAGCGCCGATCGGTGTCGGCCGGTGTCGGCCGGTGTCGGCCGGTTTCAGCCAAGGCCGGAGCACGTAAGCCAGCCGGGCCGGTTCGCGGGTCCGCGGGCCCCTCCCACGGGCTCGCCGCGACTGCGCGGTCAGCCGGCGGCGAGGATGTCGGCGAGGCCGACCGCGGGGCGGCCGAGCATGGCTGTCAGCGCGCGCTGCTGACGCCCGGTCAGGGAGGCGACGAAGATCACCGCGTCCGCCTCGGCCCGGTCGCAGGCCAACGCCACCTCACGGACCTTTCCGTGACTCAGCAGAGTCCGCGAGGAGTAGGGCAGCCCCATCTTCCGGGCCCCACCGTCCGAGACGCCCCGTCGCTGCACGATCTGCACGACGACCCGAGCGCCGCGCGCTGCCAGTTCCGCGACTGCCGACGCCATGACCGCCTCGAAGTCCTTCTGCTTCGCGGAGAAGTAGCCGACCAGGACCACGTCGGCGCCGGCGGCCGTGAGCGGAGACGCCCGGCGTCGCACCGCCTCCGGCGGCACACGGCGGGACGGGCGCCGGTCGCGCCTCCGGGGCTGGGGCTGGTACACGGACCACAGGTTAGGGCCCGCGAGGTTGTGGGTCAGTCGTCGGGTCGTGACGTTCCGGGCCGCCCGGGCCGGGTGCCCTGCCCTCCGGTCGGCCGAAGCCGCCGGAGGGCACCGGCCCGGGTGAGCGGGTGAGCGGGTGAGCGGTGTGTCAGGTGCTGATGGTGGCGACGGCTTCGAGGCCGTAGGTCCGGGCGTAGCCGTTCTCGGTGCCGACGAGGAGGTCGACGACCTCGAAATAGCGGTCCCAGAAGGGGGTTTCGCGCAGTGCGTCGACGAGGAGCTGGTAGGCGTGGTGGTCTTCGGCTTCCCACACCCAGACGTCGGTGACGCGCGCGGAGTAGAACTCCGTGTCGTAGAAGCGTGACCGGACGCCGGTGGTCCTGGCCTCGATGGTCGGCAGGACCTGGGTGGTGAAGGCGTCCACGCGTTCCTGGACGGTCAGGGCGAGCCACTCGGGTGTGGTCTTGACCAGCATGAACGCGGTGACCGGCGGTCCGGTCTTCTCAGCGGGCATCAGGGGTGCCTCCGAAATGGCGGGTGGTCCTGGTTCGCCGGGCCCGTGTGGTTCCGGCGCCGGGTAGTGGACCTCAGGAGCTGGGCGCTGGACTTCCGGCGCCGGGTGCTGGGGTTCAGGATCCGGGTGCGGCGCCGGCCTTCAGGAGAGGACGGCGGGCTTGAGGGTCCGGGCGCACCACTGCTCGAAGCTGGTGGGCGAGGTGGTGTCCGGGGTGCGGGCGATGCCGGCGTCGAGGCCCTCGTCCTTGGCGCGCTTCATGTCGACGAGGCCCTGAACGAACGCCTCGTTGAGGCCGTGGCCGACGAGGGTGGTGTACAGCTCGTCGAGCGGCCGGCGCTCGTAGCGGACGGGGCGGCCGAGCTGTTCGGTCATGATGCGGGCCAGGTCGTTGGGCGACAGGTCCTGCGGCCCGAGGACCGGGACGCTGCCGCTGCCGGTCCACGAGCGGTCCAGCAGCAGGCCGGCGGCGGCCGTCGCGATGTCGGCGACGGCGACGAGCGGGGCCTTGCGGTCGGCGTCGACGACGTCGGTGAAGACGCCCTTCTCCCGGATCGAGTCGGCCTCCTCCAGGAGGTTCTCGAAGAAGGACGGGTTGGCCAGGGCCCGGTAGGCGACGCCGGTGCCGGCGATGAGGTCGTCCATGGCGAGGGAGGCGGTGACGAGGCCGGCCTGGCCGGCGAGCGGGGTGCCGCGGCCGAGCGCGGAGACGCCGACGACATGGCCGACGCCGTGGGCGGCGAGCGCCTTGACGGCCGGGCGGGTGAAACCGCTGAAGGCGTCCTGCGGAGCCAGGGAGGCGTCCGGGGGGACGAGCCAGAAGACGGCGTCCGCCCCCTCGAAGGCCCGGTCGAGGACCTCGGCCTCCGCGTGCGACCCGGTGACCACCTCGACGCGTCCGCGCGCCGCGGCCGGAAGCCGGGCGGGATCACGCACGATCACGCGCAGTTCCTCGCCCGCGGCGGGGGCGGACTCCAGGAGCCGGGAGAGCAGGTGACGGCCGATGTTCCCGGTGGGAGCAGTAATGACGATCATGAAAACCTCGCAGGTCGTGCCGGTTCGGTACGTCCCTCAGCCTGCTGAGGCCCGCCGTGCTGCCACAATGGGAACATCGGCACGGAATCATTGACTGAAATGGAATAATGCTGGTGAGCAGCCCGGATCCGGTCATCGACGCCAATCTCGCCATCGCGCTGGACGCCCTGCTGGCCGAGCACAGCGTGACCCGCGCCGCCGCACGCCTGCACACCTCACCCGCCGCGATGAGCCGCACCCTCGCCCGGCTGCGCCGCATCCTCCAGGACCCCCTCCTGGTCCGGGCCGGACAGACCATGGTTCCCACCCCGCGCGCCGAGGCCCTGCGCGAGGAGGCCGCCGCGGTGGTACGCGGCCTCGGAGCGCTGCTCAGCCCCGGCGCGAGCGTCGACCCCGCCGGCCTCCGTTGCACCTTCACCCTCCAGGCCGCCGACCTGGTCGGCTCGGCGCTGGCCCCCGGCCTGCTGCAGCAGGCCCGGCAGGAGGCGCCGGGGGTCTCGTTCCGCATCCGGGCCGAGGAGTTGGAGGCCGGACCCGCCCTGCGCGACGGCCGGATCGACCTGGAGATCGGATCCATCGACCACGTGGACCCCGAAACCCGGGTCGAAGAACTGGTCGGCCTGCGCATGATGGCGGCCGTCCGGCCCGGCCATCCACTCACCGAAGGGCCGCTGACCCCGGCCCGTCTCGCTGCCGCCGAACACGTCGCGGTCAGCCGCCGCGGCCGGTTCACCGGTCCCCTCGACACCGCCCTGGCCGAGCAGGACCTCCACCGGCAGGTCGGCGTCGTCCTCCCCAGCCACCTGGCCGCGATGACCCTCGCCGCCCGCAGCGACGTCGTCTGCCTCGTCCCCGCGGCACTCCCCGGCGCCGCCCCCTCGCCCCTCACCCACGACGCCGGCGCCCTCGGACTGCACCTCCTCGACATCCCCCTGGCACTGCCACCCGTGACCATCGGCATGGCCTGGCACCCCCGGCACACAGCCGACGGAGCCCATCACTGGCTCCGCAACGCCGTCCGTCGGGCTCTCCGCCCGCCGGCAACGGTTTCCGAGGTCACCGTGGCGGACGCGACCGCCCCCGGGTAGCACGACACCGCCCCGGCCCGTACGAACGCCCGCCCGTCGGCGGCGGTGCCGCAGTTCGGGGCACGAGCCGGGTGATGCTCCGTCAATGTCCATACGCCCGAGGGGGCGTTGATCCTGCACCCGGGCACGCCCGGGGGTGTCACGTCGTGCGCGTCACGGCTTGCGCGGCGTACGAGGCTGGGGCGTACGAGGCGCCGACGTGCGCGGAGGGGGCGTGTGTGGCAGGGGCGTGCGCGGCGTCGGCGGCACGGGGGGCTTCTCGCGCAGCGGCGCCAGCTCGCGGGCGAGGGTCGCCACGTCCAGCGCGATCCGCCGGGCGATCTCGCGCGGCCCCGCCTCCGCGGGCAGCCGGCGGCTCCAGGAGCGGGCGTGCGCCGGGCCGTCGTGCGCCATGTGGAAGTTCAGCCGCAGCCCCCCGCCCAGGTCGACCAGGCCGATCAGGAAGTGCGTGTCCGACAGGTCGATCGTCACCTCGTTGCCTATGCACGAACAGCCGACGAGATCGCCGATCTCCTCCTCCGCAAGGTACTTGGCGAGCGGGATCGCCCTGCCCTCCACACGGAACGGTCGCAGTGCGGGATTCACGGTGGCTGCCGCCCCTTCGCCGGGTCGTCGCTGTGCCCGACATGATTCTAGAACCCACCCCGGCCGTCCAAGTCACCGGCACCCCAGTGGACTTGGCAGAAAGCACGAGGGGGCGCAGGGGGAGCACGGCGACGCGCAGGGGCGCGACCCACCCCCGTCCCGCTGGCGCCGGTCGGCGCCGGGAGGACCGTCGACCGGGTGACCGGGTGACCGGGTGACCGGCGAGGGCTGCTCCTCGAAGGCGTGGGCGCCGTGGCCCCGGGCCGTGCCGAGCACCGCGATCCCGGCGACCCGCGCACGGGATGACCGGGTGTCGGCCGGGAGGACCGGGCGTCGGCCGGGAGGACCGGGCGTCGGCCGGGACGACCGACTGCCCGCCGGGACGGACCGGTCGCCGCCCGGCTGCCACCCTCTTGCCGCCGCCCGGTTTCCGCCCGCCCGGCTTCCGCCCGGGAGGGCCTCAGCGCTGGGCGCGGGCGTGCAGGAGGAGGGCACGGATCAGCGCGGCGAGGCCCGCCGTGCAGAACGCGGTGCGCAGCATGTTGGTGGCGACCCAGGTGGACTCGAACCGGGTGCGCACCGCGGCGAAGTCCGCGATCTGCGACGGGTCCCCGGCCTGGGCCAGCTCGTTGTTGAGCGGGATGTTGACGCCCATCGTGACGACGAGGGCGGCGACGTAGAGCAGGGTGGCGGCGCCGGCCCAGAGCGCGGTGGTGCGGTGTCCGGCGCGGTACAGGAAGTAGGCGGCGGCGCCGGTGACCGCGAACGCGCCGACGAAGACCAGGCCGAACAGGCCGTTCTCGATCGCCTTGTTGATGTTCTGCATCGCCGTGACGTACGTGCGGTCGTCGCCCTTGGCCAGGCCCGGCATGACGGACACGTCGAAGGCGAAGAAGAGACCCGCCATCAGACCCATCGCCACCGTGGCGGTCGCGAGGAGCGGTCCGGCGGCCCGGCCGCGGCCGGCGGCGGCCGGGGTCGCAGGCGTCGCCGGGGTCGCCGCCGTTCTCGGGGCGGAGGCGGGAAAGGCCGGTGCGGTGGTGTGGTCGTGGCTCATCGAGGTTCCTTCGGTCGGGCGGGCGGCGGACCAGGTGGTGGAGCGGGCCGCGAACGGCGGGGCAGGGCGGGCGGATCAGCGGAGCAGCGGAGCAGGCCGGGCGGCGCCGGCCCCGGGACCCTTGTGAGGTCCCGGGGGCCGTGCGCGGGTGGGTCAGGCGTCCCAGACGCCGGTGGCGGCCGCCGCACGGGCGAACTCGGCGAAGTCCCTGGGATCGCGGCCCAGCGCCCGCCGGACGCCGTCCGTCAAGTGGGCGTTGCGGCCGTCGAGGATCAGCGTGAAGAGGTCGACGAAGTCGCCCGGCAGCCCGGCTGCGGACAGCACCGTACGGTACTCCTCCACGGAGACGGCGGTGAAGCGAATCTCCCGCCCGGTGGCCGCCGACAGCTCGGCGGCGGCGTCGGCGAAGGTGAGCAGACGCGGCCCGGTCAGCTCGTACACCTGGCCGTCGTGACCGCTCCCGGTGAGCGCCGCCACCGCGACGTCCGCGATGTCGTCCGCGTCCACGAACGGCTCGGCCGCGTCCCCGGTGGGCAGCACCAACTCCCCTGCCAGGACGGAGTCGAGGAAGAAGTCCTCGTCGAAGTTCTGGTTGAACCAGGCGCAGCGCACGACGGTCCAGCCCGTACCGGCCGAACGCACCGCGTCCTCGGCGGCCCGGGCGGCCTCCTCACCCCGCCCCGAGAGCAGGACCAGCCGCTCCACGCCGGCCTTGGCCGCCAGCCGGGAGAAGGCGCCGACCGTCTCGACCGCCCCCGGGAAGGCGAGGTCCGGATAGTAGGCGAGGTAGGCGGCGCCGACCCCTTCCAGGGCCGGCGCCCAGGTGCTGTCGTCGTTCCAGTCGAACGGCACGGGGGCGGTGCGCGAGGCGATGCGGACCTCGCGGCCGCAGGCCGTCAGGCGCTCGGCCACGCGACGGCCGGTCTTGCCCGTCCCGCCGGTCACCAGGACGAGGGGGCCGGCAGTGCGGGGGTCGGAGTGCTGCTGTTGCGTGTTCTGCGTGTTGTCCGTCATGGCAACCAGTCAATTCCAGTCCGGGCGTGCGGACCATAGCCGCCGGGCTCAGCTCCATACGCACGCGTCTACGTGGCTCCGGCGAGCCAACCACGCCCGGGTGCGCGGGCCAAGCGCCGTCGAGCGGGCCTTGAGCGCCCCTCCACCCGCGGCCTCCGGACCGGGCGGGCGCGGAGGAGGGCCCGTCGCGGCATCCCCCCGGTCAGGGCCGGGACCGGGCCTGAGCCTGGGCCTGGTACTGGTACTGGTACTGGTACGGGGTCATGGTGGTCAGGGCGGCGAAGCCCAGGCGTTCGAGAATCGGCCGGCTCTGGTCGGAGGCGTCGACGCGGAGGTACTCGTAGCCGAGTTCGGCCGCGATCCGCGCCCGGTGGGAGACCAGCGCCCGGTAGACGCCGCGCCCCCGCCACTCGGCGAGGGTGCCGCCGCCCCAGAGGCCGGCGAAGCCGGTCCCGGGGTACAGCTCCAGCCGGGCCGAGCTCACCGGGATCTCGCGGCCGTCGTGGTGGGCGACGGCGAGGTGGACGCGGAAGGTCTCCGGGCTCTCCTGGAGCTGGGCCGAGATCCGCCGGCCCAACCGGGTGCCGTCGGTGCCGAAGGCCTGCTCGTGGACGGCGACGACCTGTGCCACGCCGGCCTCGTCGGTCACCTCGCGCAGCTCGATCCCGGCCGGCGCGTCCGTCTCCGACGTCCGGCGGACGAGGTCGGCGACGGAGGCGACCAGCAGGGTCTCGCTCTCCTCCGGGGTGAATCCCGCGGCGACCAGGCGGCCGCCGAGGTCGGCGGGGCGGTCGTGGGCGTAGAGCGTCCACTCGAAGTCCTGGCCGAGCCCGGCGTAGTGGCGGATCTGCTCGGCGATCACGGCATCGGCCGTCCCGGATTCGAGGTCCGACCAGAGGATGCCGTTCCAGACCTTGTCGGAACCGCTCTGGCGCACGACGTGCGGGGTGTGCTCGATCCGGGCGGAGACGCTCTCCGACTGCGCGCCGCGGCGCATCCGGGCGTCGAGGAGGGCGAGCAGCTTGTCATGATCAGTTTCCATGCGTGCACTTCACCACCCCGGGGGCCTACGGGGCAATCGGAATTCCGCAGGTGACGGGAGGTCCGGAGCCGCCGAGGGGCCCGGGCCCGCCGAGACGGGCCCGGGCGACTCGGCGACCCGGACGAGTCGGCGCCCCGGACGCAGCCGCCGCTCAGAGGGGTCAGCGGCCTCGGCGGCGGGTGGCGGTCACCACGGTCGCGTCGAGGTCCTCGCACCAGGAGAGGGCGGCGTCCAGCCCCGCCGAGCCGACGACGGCGAGGGCCGCGGGGGCCTGACGCTCGCTGGTCTCGAAGAGCAGCGAGCCGCCCGGGGCCAGCCACTGCGGGGCCTCCCCGGCCACCCGGCGCAGCACGTCCAGGCCGTCCGCACCGCCGTCCAGGGCCGGGCGCGCCTCGTGCACCCGGGCCTCCGCGGGCAGCAGTTCGATGTCGGCGGTGGGCACGTACGGGACGTTCGCCAGCAGCACGTCCACCCGGCCGCGCAGGGCGCCGGGCAGCGGCTCGAAGAGATCGCCCCGGAACACCCGGCCGCCGACGCCGGCCAGGTTCCGGCGGGCGCAGCCGACCGCGGCTTCGTCGACGTCCGCCGCGTACACCTCGACCGGCCGGCCGACCGAAGCCGCCAGGGCGGCGGCCAGGGCGCCGCTGCCGCAGCAGAGGTCGACCACGAGCGCGCCCTCGGGCGTCAGCCCGGCGGCTGTCTCGACCAGGAACTCGCTTCGACGCCGGGGCACGAACACACCCGGGTCCACCGCCACCCGCAGGCCGCCGAACTCCGCCCAGCCGACCACGTGCTCCAGCGGGCGGCCGGCGGCCCGGGAGCGGACCATCACGGCCAGGTCCGCGGGCGTGGCCGCGGCGTCCAGCAGGATGCGCGCCTCGTCCTCGGCGAACACGCACCCGGCGGCACGCAGACGGGTGGCCACGGACGAACGCAGCAGTGCAGAAGAGAAAACCGACAAGGAGAAACCCCTCAAAGAACAGGCAGAAGAAGAAATCCGCCGGGGCTTCCCGAAAAACCGTCACCGCGCCTGAGCGGCACCACTAGAACTGCGGCACCACGCCATCACGGCCGTTTCCGGGGAGCACCCGCTCCGACACACCGGTAATGGGTCTCACCTCCCCGAGTCCGTGGTTACATTCGGCGCCGCCACCCTATCGCACCCTCGCCGCCCGCCCGTGCGTCTGCCGGATTCACCCCGGCGGACCGGTGCGGAGTGGTATCCAAGGGCGATGACGACCTCCGCAGACCCTGGCAAGCCGCCCTTCGACGCCGTGTTGTGCGACATCGACGGGGTGATCCGTTTCTTCGACCACCGCGGGATCGCCCTCCTCGAACACGCGGCGGGACTGCCCGAGGGCGGAGCCGCGCAGGCGGCCTTCGGCCCCGGGATCGCAGAGCAGCTGGTGCTCGGGGCACTCACCCGCGAGCAGTGGGCCCAGGCCATCGCCGGGCGTCTGCGCGCCGACGGCGTCCCGGCGGGCCCGGCCGCCGAACTGGCCACCGCCTTCACCCGGGTGCCGGCCCGCGCGGACGCCGCCGTCGTCGACCTGCTGCGCCGGGCCCGGCAGCGCTGCACCGTCCTGCTCGTCAGCAACGCCACGGTGTGGCTGGACGAGGACCTGGCCGCGCTGGGGCTCGCCGGGCTCGCCGACGGCGTGGTCAACAGCGCCCGCGTCGGCGCGGCCAAGCCCGATCCGCGGATCTACCGTTTCGCCGCGGACCAGGCCCGGGTCTCCCCCGGCCGGTGCCTCTTCGTCGACGACCGGCCCGAGAACGTCGAGGCCGCCCGCCGCCTCGGCATGACCGGGCTGCTCTACCGCGAGCCGGCCGACCTGCAACGGGCGCTCGGGCCGCTCCTCGACCCCGCACCCACGCCCGACCCGCTCTGAGGCCACCCGCCGACTCCGGTGGCCCGGGTCGCCCCGGTGGCTCCGGTCGCCCCGGTGGCTCCGGTGACCCCGGTCGCCCTACCGGGATCCCCCTCGGTGTCCGGGCCGCCGGGGTCAGTCACCTCGGCGGCCCGCGATGCGGTCCTCGCAGATGGCGCGGTGCTCCGGGAACCGGGCCGCGACGTCCGTGAGGACGGCCGTCATCTCGGCCGCGGTGGGGAGGAGGTACACCTCGTGGTGGAGGGCCATCGACAGCCGGACGGTGTCGTCCGCCCGCCGCACCCAGTCGTCCAGGGTGAGCTTCATCGAAGCCCCGTTGTCCGTCCCGGACCACGCCGCGACGTTCAGGAGGGTGATCGCCTGTCCGACGGTGGCCTGCCCCACGTGCACGGCCCGGGCCACGATCTCGGCGATGTCGTCCGCGCCGTACGCCTCGATGAGGTCGTCCACGGCGTCGAAGACCTCGTCCGGCAAGTCGGCTGACTCGTCCTCCGGGAGTGCGACCGCACAGAGCCGCGCCAGCGCCGCCTGCCAGGCCTGCCCCACCATCGCTCCCCCCACCTGTCCCTCCTGTCCGTGTTCGACCCTGTACGCGTTCGACGGACACCTCAGCAGGGACAGCCCGGGCCGGCAATCCCGTGTCGGCCCTGACCGATCCGCGAACGGGCCCCGGGTCAGGTGCCCGACCGGCAGCGGTCGGGCCGGCCGTGGTCGGGCAGGCCGGTCGGCCGGGTGCGATGCCGTCGCGGAGGCGTCAGGCCAGGTGGTCGGCGACCAGGTCGGCGAACTCGTCCGGGGTGACGATCCGGATGCCGAGCTCCTCGGCCTTGGCCCGCTTGGAGCCGGCCTTCTCGCCGGCGACCAGCAGTGTGGTCCGCTTCGAGACGGACGAGGAGGCCTTGCCTCCGGCGCGCTCGATCAGCTCGTTCACCGCGTTGCGGGACAGCTCGGCCAGCGGTCCGGTCATCGCGCCGGTGACGACGACGCTCTGGCCCGCCAGTGGTGCCGGCGCCCCGGCCTCCTGCTCCGCGCCGGACCCCTCGGCGGTGACGGTGCCCGAGACGCTCACGGCAGCGGCCGGCGCGGTGACGGCGGTGCCGACGCCCTGGGCCGCCAGCCGGTCCAACAGATCCGAGACGTCCGCGAGTTCGGCGACGATGACGGCCGCCTTCTCCACCCCGATGCCGTCCACCCCGGCCAGCGCCTCGGCGTCGGCGGCCCGGATCGCGGCCATGCTGCCGAAGTGCGCCGCGAGCCTGCGGGACATCGTCCGCCCGGTGCCGCGGATGCCGAGCGCGCAGAAGACCCGGTTCAGCGGCTGGGAACGGGCCGTCCCGATCGCGGCAAGCAGGTTGTCGGCACTGGTGTCCCCCATCCGGTCCAGGGTGAGCAGCTGCTCCCGGGTGAGGGTGAACAGGTCGGCGAGGTCGGCGACCAGCCCGGCCTCCACCAGCTGGACGGCGCGGGTGCCGCCGAGCCCCTCGATGTCCAACTGGTCGCGCCCGGCCGCGTAGACGATCGAGGCGACGGCCTGGCAGCCGCGGCCGCGCACGCAGCGCCACCGCTGCTCGGAGGTGTCGATGGCGTCGCCGCAGCGCGGGCAGGCCTGCGGGAACGCGATCGGCTGCTCGGCACCCGTCCGCTCGTCCACCAACGGCGCCTCCACGCGCGGGATGACGTCGCCCGCGCGGTAGACGAACACCTGGTCGCCGATCATCAGGCCGCGGCGCTCGATGTCGGCCGGGTTGTGCAGGGTGGCGTAGGTGACGGTGACGCCGTCGATGACCACCGGCTCAAGGACCGCGCGGGGGGCGATGATTCCCGTCCGGCCGACGTTCCACTCGACGCCGAGCAGCCGGGTGACCTTGTGCTGGGCCTGGAGCTTGCGGGCGACCGCCCAGCGCGGGGCGCGCGAGCCGGAGCCTGCCTCCTCCTGGTCGGCGACGGCGTCCGCCTTCACCACCACGCCGTCGATGCCGAACGGCAGCGCGTCGCGCAGGGCGGCGATCGCGTCGATCCGCCGGCGGACGTCGTCCAGCGTGGTGCAGCGCCGCGGGTCGGCGGCGGTACTGGCCGCGGTGTTGGCACCGAGCACGGCCAGGCGGCCCAGCAGCTCGCCGTGGTCGAGCCCGGGCAGGCCGACCGCTCCGTAGGCGAAGAAGGTCAGCTCGATCCGGTACGGCCGGTCCTTGGCCCGCAGGGTGCCAGCGGCACCGCTGCGCGGATGGGCGAAGGGGGCGGCGCCGTGCTCGGTGCGGACGGCGTTGGCGTGCTCGAACTGCTCCTGGGTGAGCAGCACCTCGCCGCGCAGCTCGATGTCGACCGGCTCGGTGAGCCGGCCGGGCAGGCCGAGGACGGCGTCGGCGGCGTGGGTGATGTCCTCCCCGGCGAGGCCGTCGCCGCGGGTCAGCACCTGGGTCAGGCGGCCCGCCCGGTAGCGGGCGGCGACGGCGAGGCCGTCGAGCTTGGGCTCCACGCACCAGGCGGCGACCGGCCGGCCCAGCCGCCGCTCCAGTCCGGCCGCCCAGGACTCCAGCTCCTCCGCGGAGAAGACGTTGTCGAGCGAGAGCATCGGCACCGAGTGCGGGACGTCGCCCACCACCGCGCCGCCGGCGACCTTGCCGGTCGGAGAGTCGGGCAGCACCTGCTGCGGGTGCTCGGCCTCGTACGCCTCGATGGCGCGCACCAGGGCGTCGTACTCGTCGTCGCCGAGCGGGGTGGAGCCGTCGGCGTAGTACGCGGCGGCGGCCCGTACGGCCGTGGCGACGGCGTCGGCGTAGGCGTCCGGAGACGCCAGGGCAGCGGGAGAGGCCATGGTGGCTGCGTCCTTCATACCGCCCATCATCGCGCCGACCACTGACATCGACGGTCGTGAGCCGGTCCTGGACGACCACCGGGCGCCGGCCGGGCGGCCGCCCGGGCGCGTCCGCGTCACCGCTGGTCAGAGGGCGGGCGGGGCCGCCGTACGGTAGGAGCCGACCGCGCCCGGGGGCACCAGGGAGGGCAGCAGCCACTCCCAGAGCGCCTCCATCCGGCGGTGCAGGTCGGCCCGGTCACGGGTGGCCACGCCCAGCACCTCCAGGCCGCAGGCCGCGGCGACCACCAGGGACTCCGGGCCCGTGCCGCCCGAGCGCCCGCGCAGCTCCCCCGCCCGCCGCGCGCCCGCCAGCAGCTCCCGGACGCCTCCCGCCCAGACCCCCTGGATACCGCGCACGCCGGCCACCGGTTCGCCCTCGCCCTGCCAGGCGCCGTCCTCGTGGCCGAGCCGGAACGCCGCCCGGACCACCGGGTCCGTGTGCAGCGCCGCGACCAGCCAGTACCCCGCGTCGATCAGCGCCTGGAGCGGCGAGGAACCGGCCCGCAGCATGCCGAGGGCGCCGCGCAGCGCCCGCTCGGCGTGGGCCACCACCGCCCGTGCCAGCTCCTCCTTGGAGGTGAAGTGGAAGTACAGCGCGCCCTTCGTCACCCCGGCCGCGGACGCGATCTCCGCGAGCGTCGCCCCCGCGTAGCCGGACCGGTCGAACCGCACCGCTCCCTCCCGGACCAGCCGCCCGCGTGTCCGCTCCGACCTCTCCTGTCCCAACCGGCCCACAACTCCTCATCCCCGGCGGCGCGTTCGCGTCCGCCTCTGCTACCCGCCCGCCCGTGCGGCTACCCCGTGCGCAGGAACCGCCCCGCACCCACCGCCGGTCGTTCCGGCGCCGACGGCTCCGTCGCCGGCCAACCGGCCGGGAGCTGCCCGGTCCCTGGACGGCCGGTCCGCGAACGGCCCGCCGCCGGTCGCTCCGTCGCCGGCTGCCCGACTTCCGGCCGCTCCTCCAGGGGCGCCAGCAGGATCTCCCGCTGCAGGAGCCGCAACTCCGCCGACGGCTCGATCCCCAACTCCCCGACCAGAGTGCCCCGGAGGCGGTGGTACACCTCCAGCGCCTCGCCCCGACGGCCCGAACGGTGCAGGGCGAGCATGAGCTGGCGGTGCAGGCTTTCGTGGGTGCGGTACCGCTCGACCAGCACCGTCAGCTCCGCCAGCAGCACGCGGTGCCGACCCAGCCGGAGATCGGCGTCGATCCGCTGGTCCAGCGCGCAGAGGCGGGTCTCCTCCAGCCGGCGCAGTTCGACGCCCAGGTGCGGCCCGGCCGGGACGTCGGCCACCGCCGCGCCGCGCCAGAGCGCCAGGGCGCTCGCCAACTGCCGTGCGGCCAAAGGAACGTCCCCTTCCTCCATGGCGCGGTGGCCTGCCCCGGCGAGCCGTTCGAACTCCCGCACATCCACCGTGCACCCACCGGTATTCAACCGGTAACCTCCCGCCACCGTCTCCAGAACAGCCTTGGCGGGTTCAATTCCGGCCGGTTCGCTTCCGACCGATTCACCTCCGGCCGATTCGCTTTCGGCCGGTTCAGTTCCAGCCGCGTCACTTCCGGCCGGCCCGCCTCCCGCCGGTCGGCCGGCGGGCCGCTCGGCTCCACCGGCCCCTCCCCCGACGGCGGCCGCACCGAGGGCGGCGGCGATGCGGTCCCGCAGGTGGAGCACATAGGTCTGCACCGTGGTCCGCGCGGTTCGGGGCGGGCGGCCCGCCCAGAGCTCCTCCGCCAGGACGGCCGCGGGGACCACCTGATCGGCGTTCAGGGCCAACAGGGCCAGCACCTGGCGGGGTTTGGGTGCCGACGGCACCACCGACACCCCGCACACCCGGACCTCCAGCGCCCCCAGCACCCGGATCTCCACGCCCACCACCCCGTCCCGCCTGCCTTCGACGGCGCGGGCCCCTGACGACCCGCGCTCGGCCCACCGCTCGACTACGCGATCATCCAAAAACGGGACGAGCGGTTTGTCAATGGAAAACCGGACGCGCTGCATCTTCTTGCAGCCGGTCGGACGGAGACGAAAACGGCAGTCCGCGACGACCCGAGACGGGCCGCGCTCGACTGCCGAATCCCCGGGAACCGCCCGGCCGTCACCCCCCGACGCCCGCCCCGCCGCCCTCGGCCCCCTCGGC
>NZ_JBHJUK010000147.1:0-20517 GCF_042266225.1 Kitasatospora sp. NPDC056181 | reverse complement strand
GAGAGTGCGCCCGCGTCCGCCCGCGCCTACCTCGCCGCCACCACGGAGCAGTTGACCGCCGACATCGTCATCCGGATGCGCCCCGAGCACTGGCACAGCGCCGACTTCTCCGCCGTCGCCGCCCACATCGACGCGCAACCGCCGCAGGCCGGGGCGGAACACCCGTAGCCCGGTCGTGGTTGGGAGAGGCGGGAGCGGCTACCGTTCCGTGCCTAGTCCTGTCCCGACACCGACCCTCCGAAGGGGCTTTCCGTGAGCCTGTACGACATCCCGCTGCGCACCCTGACCGGCGAGGCCGCCTCGCTGGCCGACCACAAGGGCAAGGCGCTGCTGATCGTCAACGTCGCCTCCAAGTGCGGCCTGACGCCCCAGTACGCCGGCCTGGAGCGGCTCCAGGAGCGGTACGCCGCGCGCGGCTTCACCGTGCTGGGCTTCCCCTCGAACCAGTTCGCCGGGCAGGAGCCGGGCAGCGCCGAGGAGATCCAGACCTTCTGCTCCACCACCTACGGCGTCTCCTTCCCGCTGTTCGAGAAGACCGACGTCAACGGCGACGACCGCCACCCGCTGTACGCGGTGCTGACGCAGACCGCCGACGCCGAGGGCCAGGCCGGGGACGTCGCCTGGAACTTCGAGAAGTTCCTCGTCACGCCCGACGGCACCGTCGCCGCCCGCATCCGCCCGCGCACCGAGCCGGAGTCGGACGAGGTCATCGCCGCGATCGAGGCCGTCCTGCCCGCCTGACGACACCGCACGACAGCGCACGACCGCCACCCACGGGAGGGCCCGGGGCACCCGCCCCGGGCCCTCCCGCGTCGGCCCTCAGCCCTGGCAGGCGTAGGTGAACGAGGTGGCCGCCCCCAGGCGGCGGGGCTCAAGGATGTCGACTGTCGCGGTCGCCCGCATCGTGCCGCGGCCGTCGAAGGACCAGTGGAGCACCAGGTCCGCCCGGCGCTCGCCGGACTGCATCGGCTGCACCAGCTCGCCGGAGGACGTGCCGTCGCTGCGCAGCCATCGGTAGCGGATCGTCCCCGCGTGGCCGTCGGTGCCGACGGTCGCGGTGATCACGGCGGTTCCGCCGCACGGCGGGCCGCCCGCCGGTTCGGCGCGAACGGTGACCCCGGTCAGCGTGAGCGGCGGCTCGGACCGGCACCGGGCGGCCAGGAAGGCGAGCAGGACGACCAGGACGGCCGCCGGGACCAGCCACCGGCCGGCCCGGCGCCGACGCAGCCGGGCCTCCCGCTGCCAGGGCGGCGGAGCGCCGTGCCACACCGCCGCCGCCACCGGCGGCACGCCGGGGCCGAACCGGCGCACCTCGTACTGCTGCGGCGCCGGGTCAGGCTCCGGTGGGACGGGCACGGGCTCCGGCGCCCGGGCAGCCGAGGCGCCCCAGACGGTCGGGTCGAGGAACGTGGCACACTCCGCGTCCTCGGCGGCGGGCGCGGCGGGCGCGCCGGGCGCGCCGGGCGTGGCATCACCGGGCGGGACCGTTCGCTCGGCCGCGGGGCCGGCGCCGAGTCGGACGGTCCGGTCGGGGCCGGAGCCCGGGCCGGGCTCCGGTCGGTGCAGGGGCATGGAGACCTCCGGGGGCGTGCGACGGGGACATGCGACGGAGAGCTGTGGCGGAGAGGTCCGGCGGGGTCGTGCGGCGGAGAGGTCCGGCGGGGTCGTGCGGCGGAGAGGTCCGGCGGGGTCGTGCGGCGGAGAGGTCCGGCGGGGTCGTGCAGCGGAGAGGTGCGGCGGGGTCGTGCAGCGGAGAGGTGCGGCCGGCGGGAACGGTGAAAACGTGCCGCAGGACCGCGCGCGGGATCAGCCGGGCTGCCGGCAGTCGATGGCGGGCAGCTCCCGGTAGGCCGTCGGTGTGCTCTCCGGCCTGGGGTCGCTGCCCACCCGGACTCCCCACTGGAGCCTGTCGTCGTTGCCGAAGTCATGGGAGCGGGTGAGGGTGACGGAGCCGGTGCCGAGCCGCACGGTCTCGGTGGCCACGGTCACGGGCGGGTTGATCGCGCCGGAGTGGTGCTGCCAGGAAACGGTGAGCGTGGCTCCGGGCGGCCCGGACGCCACGACGGTGATCCTGGCCTGGACACCGAAGTGGCCGTTGTCCAGGCAGCTGATCGAGTCGACGTTCAGCGAGGTCACCCGGACCGCGGGCGGCGGCGCGGTGGTGGTGACGGAGGACGGCGGTGCGCCGACCGGGGTGGACGGTGAGGTGCCGGTGGACGGCGGAGTGGTCCGGGGCGTGTCGGTGAGCCTGGGCGCGGGCGGCGTGGTGGTGCCCGGGGTGGGCGTCCGGCTCGGTGCCGGGCCGACCGTCCGGCTCGGCGTCGTACCGGAGGCCGTCGCAGGCGGAGGCGCGGGCGAGCGCGACTGCGACGGAGCCGCGGACGGGGAGGGAGCTGCGGTCGGGGACGGGGTCGGCAGCGGGGACGCGGGGCTCGCCGCGGGGGACGGCGGGGCGGTGGGCGTCCGGGGCGCGGAGGGCCCGGCCGACACCGTCGGATCGGACGGCCCGTCCGTCGTCTCCCCGCCGGCTCCGCCCACCGCGCCCAGCGAAGTGGTGGCCCGTGGCAGCGGACTGCCGGTCACCGTCCGGTCCCCGCGGTCCGCCGCTCCGGCGATCGCCACCGCGGCCAGCGAGGCCACCGCGAGCGTGCCCGCCACCGCGCCGACGACCGCCCGGGTCCGCCGGAGCCGTGGGTGGTCCACCCGGACCCGCTCGTGCAGCCCGAGCCGCCGGACGGTCCGGCGCGCGGAGGCACGCCCAGGCGGGTGGACGCTCCTGGTCGCCGAGGCACCGCCGCCCCGGTCGTGCGTGCCCCGGCTCGCCGCGGCGCCCCGGCCGGCCACGAGCTCGGTGTGCGCCAGCGCCGTCGCCCCGCCGGGTGGCGGCCCGGCCGCGCCCCACGGCAGCAGCAGCGCCAGCAGGGCCACCAGAGCGGCGAGGTCGGCGCGCCCGCGCTCCTCCCAGCGCTCGCCGTACCCGGCCGCGGCGACCGCCTCCAGCTGCCGGACGAACTCCGCCGCGCCGGCCGGTCGCTCCTCCGGCCGCTTCGCCATCCCGGCCCGGACCAGCGACCGGACGCGCTCCGGGACCAGCTCGTCCGGCACGGGGTGCTCCCGGTGCTGGACCGCCAGCTCCACGACCGTCCGGCCGGGGAACGGGCGACTGCCGGTCAGGCACTCGAAGAAGGTGACGGTGGCGGCGTACACGTCGGCGGCGGACGAGGCCGGCGCGCCCGTCCACTGCTCCGGGGCCAGGTAAGCAGGCGTGCCGGAGATGTCCCGGTCGTCACCGCTGGGCACGGCGATCCCGAAGTCGACCAGCTTGGTGGAGCCGTCCGCCGCGACCAGCACGTTGGCGGGCTTGTAGTCCCGGTGCACCAGGCCGGTCGCGTGAGCGGCGGCCAGCCCCAGCAGCGAGCCCTTGAGGACCACCAGCGCGGCCTCCGGTGTCGTCGCCCCCTCGGACTTGAGCAGCGTGCGCAGCGGCACCCCGTCCACCAGCTCCATGACGATCGCCGCGTGCGGCCCGGCCTCGACGTACTCGTAGAGCCGCGTGACGTACGGGGAGTCGACCCGTGCCAGGACCTGCGCCTCCTCGCGGAGGCCGGAGCGGCCCACCCCGGCGAGCAGGTACTTGATCGCCACCGGCGTGCCGGTGCGGTCGTGGTGCGCGAGCACCACGCGGCCGCTCGCCCCGGCGCCCAGCTCCCGCACCTGGGTGTAGTCCGGAAGCCGCCACTCGCCGGTTCTCCGCCCTGTCCCGTCCTGCATCGCCCGCCCCCTCAGCACACCGTCCGGTCCGACCTCACCCGGTCCGAGCTCACCCGTTCAACCTCGCCGGGTCCAACCTCGCCCGGTGCCACCGACGAGGCGGCCAGCGGCCCGGTTCCCGCTCCGGCTACCGTCCGAACCCCGCTGCCGACGCCTCGTGCACCACCTTTGACGTTCCCGCAGGCAGGCCGCCCGACCTGCGGGAACGACGAGTGGAGACACATCGGCGCACAGGGGGGTTGTGCGCGGCGGCCGCCCGCTCCCCGGGCGCGCCCGCACCCGCCCGCGCCCGCCCCGCGCCCCGAGCCCCCAGGGACCAGGGACCAGGGACCAGGGACCGTGTCAGTTCCTGCCGGCAGCGGCGGCGGCTTCGGGACTCGGTCCGGCCCTCCTCGGGGTGTTGCGGACATGCTCAACACACCCCTAGCGTGAGTGACCTCGTTGATCCATTCACGTGGAGAGGCCCGCCTTGATGATTCGCCAAGTCAGAACTGCGGCACGAGCGATACTCGCAGCCGGTCTGCTCGTCACCGGCGCACTCGTCGGCGCATCGCCGGCGGCGGCCGCTGCGGCACCGGCGGCCGCTGCGGCACCGACGGCCGTGAGCGCATCCGACTACACCCTCACCGCGGACTACCACCGCTTCGACACGCTCAACTCGGCCCTCGTCACGGCGCTGGGGACCTCTGCCGTGCACACGGTGATGGAGAACGCGAACCACGACCGGCAGGCGCTCCCCGCGTCCTTCTCCGTCGGCGGCCTGTCCACCGGCTTCCGGTTCGACGACGGCGACAACTCCGACTGCCAGAGCTTCCCGCAGGGCATCACGACGAGCCGGGACGCCGTGGGGACCGCGGACAGCGGCAACTACGACGGCCACCAACTCGTGCTGGTGAGCTGGTACACCAAGGACGGCTGCGGCGGTGCACAGCAGCGCAGCCGGATCACCCTGGTCGACTGGGACGCCACCTACCCCAACACCTACCGCAAGATCCTCCTGGTGGAGCCGACCGGCACCGCGGCGGCGCCGGACTTCAAGGACATCCCGATCCACGCCGGCGGCGTCTCGTGGTACGGCAACTACCTCTACGTCGCCGACACCGGGCACGGCATGCGCGTCTTCGACATGCGCAAGATCCTCAACACCGATCCCGGCGGCACCGCCGACCAGATCGGGCGCCAGTCCAACACCGTCTACTACGCCCACAACTACGCCTACGTGCTGCCCCAGATCGGCACCGTCACGTCGCAGACGACCTCCGGCACCAACCTGGCGTGGTCGTCGGTCTCCCTCGACCGGGTCAGCAAGTCGATCGTGATGACGGAGTACACCTGCCAGTCGGGCTGCACCGACTACCCGAACCGCCCGCCGAGGGCGGTCCGGTTCCCCTTCGCGCCCGGGGCGACGACGTTCGCCGCGACGACGACCGCCAGCCAGGCCCTCCAACTGCCCTGGTACAACCTCAACGGCGTGGCCTCCCACAACGGCCGATGGTGGTTCAACTCCTCGGGGCAGAAGAAGCTCTACTACTGGACCCCCACCGCAGGTCCCGCCACGTTCGCCTGGGTGGGCAGCGGCGAGAGCCTCTCCTACTGGGAGGACACCACCAACCCGGACCTGTTGTGGTCGCTGCAGGAGACCACGGGCGGACGCAACGTCTTCGCGGTCACCCAGGCCACCTACGGCGGCGGCTGAGCACCGGACCTGGGCACGGAGTTCACGGCCCGGGCGCTGCAACGGCATTCACGGTGACGAGGCTTCAGCTCCCGGGCTGGGGCCTCGTCCCCGTCCTGCCGGTCCCCCTCCCCCGCTCCTGCCCCCGGCCCCGGCACCGGGTACAGGACCGGGTACAGGACCGGGTACAGCACCAGCTACAGGACCAGCCACCGAACCGGCTACAACAGCAGCGTCGGTGGCGGCGGAGCCGCGATCGGCGGCATCCTGCTGCTCGCCCTGATCCTGATCGGCATCTCCTCCAACAGCGACGGCGCCGGCACCACCAACCCGCCCCCGACTCCCACCGCCCACGGCGTCAGTCACCCCTGAACGGGCCCTGCCCGGGCAGGAGGACAGGCTCAGTACCCGGGCAGACAGTCGGCTCCACGCAGGTCGGTCGTGCCAGCGCTACGCCCAACTCCGCGACCCCGCCGACAACCCGGTCGACCGGTGGGGCGCACTGGCCTCAACTCGCTCAGGGAGCCCCGACCGGCGCCTTCACCTCCCGGTTGAGGTGCGCCTCGCGAGCCCGGGGGCTCAGGGGCTCAGGGGCAGTGGTAGGGGAAGGAGGCGGCCGCGGTGCGGGTGTCGGGGGAGAGGATCTCCAGGGTTGCGGTGGCCTGGAGGTCGCCGTGGCCCTCGAAGCTCCAGCGCAGGACCAGGTCGGTGCGGTGCGCGCCGGAGCGGACGTCCTGGGCGATCTCGCCCGAGGTGGTGCCGTCGCTGCGCAGCCAGCGGTAGCGGATGGTGCCGGTCCCGCCGTTGGTCTCCACCGCGGCCTTGATCACCGCGGTGCCGCCGCAGGCCGGGCCCGCCGGGTCGGTGGTCACGCCGACGCCGGTGACCGCCAGGGCGGGCGTGGCGAACCGCCAGTACAGGAAGGCCAGGACGGCCAGCAGGACCGCCACCGGTACCAGCCAGCGCCCCACGCGGCGGGGGCGGCGCGGTTGCTGCGCGTCCGGGACGGCGGCGCCATGCCAGACCGCGGCGGCCTGCGGCGGGACGCCTGGGCCGAAACGCCGCAACTCGCCCGGGGCCAGCGGCTGTTCGGTCTGCGAAGCACCGGGTGATGAGGCGCCGGGCGACGGGGCGCCGGACGACGACTGGCCGGGCGACGACTGGCCGGCCGATGAGTGGCCGAGCGGCGTCGTGGCGCCGGGATCCACCGGGGCGGGCATCGCGGCACTGCCCTGCGCCGGGGTGTCGACGCGTGTGACGGTCTCCCCCACCGGTGTGGTGTCGATGTGCGTGGCGGTCTCCCCCGAGGCAGGGGCGGCGCCGCCCCACGCCCGGGGGTCGAGGAAGGTCGCGCTCACGGCCTCGCCACGGTCGAGCCGTACGGTGGCCGCGGCGTCGGGCCCACCGGGGGCCGGTGTCGCGGTGTCCGGGGCCGGCTTGACGGTCCGCTCCTCCGCCACCGCAGCCGGCCGCGCGGGCACGAGCCGGACGGTCTCCTCGACGACCCCGGGAGCCGCACCGAGCCGGACAGTCTCCTCCACGACCCCGGGAGCCGCACCGAGCCGGACGGTCTGGTCTGCGATGGCGTCTGCGTCCGCACCCGGGACCGTGCCCGGGACTGAGACCGGGCCCGGGACCGGGGCGGAGTCGGGGCTGGGCGCGGGCATGGCTTCTCCAGATCAGGGTGAGGCGGGCAGAAGGCGTTCGGGGACCGGCAGGTGACAGGCGTGCGGGGTGCCGCGGTGCTCCGCGGGACGGGACTCCGCAGGACTCCGCGGGACTCCGCGGAGCAGGACTCCGCGGGGCGGGGCTCAGCGGCCCAGGGCTCAGCGGGGCGGGTCGCAGAGGAAGGCGGCCGTCTCGGCCGAGGTCTTGCCCGGCTTCGCGGCCCCCGGGCTGGTGCCGATGCGCACGCCCCAGGTCGGGAAGGTGTCGGCCGAGCCGAAGTCGTGCGCCCGCGTGACGGTGGCGCGGCCGTCGCGGACCACCACCGTGTCGGTCGCGACGGTGACCGCCCGTCCGCCCGAGCTGTGGTACCAGCTCAGCGTCAGCGTCCCGCTGCCGGTGCCCTGGGCGACCACGGTGACCGTCGCGGTCAGGCTCCACCGGCCGCTGCAGGTCAACGAGTCCAGGTTCACCGTGCTGACCGCGATGGTCGCCGGGGCGACGGTCGGGGTGGCGCTCGGGGTCGGGGGCGGGGTGACCGGGCCCGCGGTGAGGGTGGGCACCGCGGCGGTGGGGGCGGGGCCGACCGGCGGGGCCGGCGGAGCCGGCGTGGCGGGTCCGCCACCGGGCGGAGCCGGCGGAAGGCCGGTGGTGGGGGCACCGCCGCCGACCGGCGGGCCGGGGGGCGTGGACGTCCTGCCGGTCGGCGTGGCCGTGGGGGTGGCGGTCGGGCTGGCGGAGCCGGCCGTGGGCGAGGCCGCCGGCGTGGACGGCGCGGCGCTCGGGGTGTCCGTGGCGCTGCTCGCCGCGGGCGACGGGGCGCCCGTCGTGGGGTCGACTGCGCCGAGCGTGGTGGTGGCCTCCGGCGTGGCGCCGCCCACCACCGTGTGGGCGCCGCCGTCGGCGGCCCCGGCCATCGCCACCCCGGCCAGCGTGGCCAGGGTCAGGGTGCCGGCCACGACCCCCACGAGCGCCTTGCCACGGCCGCCGAGGCGCGCACCGCGGCGGACCAGCAGCTCCCGGATGGTGGCGGACGGCACCGCCGCGGGCGGCGCGGACGCGGCCGCCGACGAAGCGGAAGCAGCCGACACGCTCGCGGCCCCGGCACCCGCCGACGCCTCGGCGCCGCCCAGCACGGTGTGGGCCAGCGAGGTGCCGCCGGCCGCGCCGCCGGCCCCGGGGAGCAACAGCGCGAGCAGGGCCACCAGCGCGGTCAGGTCGAGACGGCCCTTCTCCTCCCACTCCGGCCCGTACCCGGTCGCCGCGACGGCCTCCAGCTCCTCGACCAGGGCCGCCGCGCTCTCGGGCCGCGCGTCCGGCTCCTTCGCCAGGCCGGAGAGGATCAACGGCCGGACCGGGTCGGGGGCCAGTTCCGCGGGGATCGGGGCCTCGGTGTGCTGGACGGCGAGTTCGGCGATCGTGGTGCCCCCGTACGGGCGGGCGCCGGTGAGGCACTCGAAGAAGGTGACGGTGGCGGCGTAGACGTCGCCCGCCGGGGAGGCGGGCTTGCCCGCCCACTGCTCGGGCGCCATGTAGGCGGGGGTGCCAGAGACGTCGGCGTCGTCCCCCTCGGGGACGGCGATGCCGAAGTCGACCAGCTTGGAGGTGCCGGAGGTGTCGACCAGCACGTTGGCGGGCTTGTAGTCGCGGTGCACGACGCCCGCCTGGTGGGCGGCGGCCAGGCCCAGCAGCGAGCCCTTCAGCACCACCAGGGCGGCCTCGGGCGTGGTGGCGCCCTCCGCGCGCAGCAGGTCCCGCAGTGCGATGCCATCCACCAGTTCCATGACGATGGCCGAACCGCGCTCACCCTCCACGTACTCGTAGAGCCGGGTGACGTGCGGGGAGTCGATGGCCGCGAGGACCTCGGCCTCCTCCCGCAGGCCGGACGTGCCGACGGAGCGGTGGAGGTACTTGATCGCGACACGGGTGCCGGTCTCCCGGTGGCGGGCGAGAACGACCCGGCCGCTCGCACCGGCGCCGAGGTCCCGCTCGTGGAGGTAGTCCGGAAGTTCCCAGGGTCGCTCGTCCTCGACCGCCGGGACCTCGTCGGCGGGGGCGTTGCCGCCCCCGGTCCGTCTGCCGTCCTGCTGCGTCCCGCTGTCCATCGCCTCGTACTCCCCTGACTGCCTGCTCGGCCCTTGCGGCGACGCACCATACGACACCGCGAGCACTGCCTGGGACGCGGCCCGTGAACAGTGGGTTCCGGGCGGGCCGGTCCGCTGGATCACGATTTGGGTGATTCGCACACCGTGCCAACCATTCGCCCCCACGGGCGGGGCAGCCGTCCGCCCGTAGCACCCGGCCCGCACCGCCGACCCTCGCCCTTCGACCACCGGCCCGCACCGGCCCGCACCGCCGACCCCCGCCCTTCGACCGGCCCCTGCCGGCGGCCGGCACCGCCCGGCGGCGGGCTCACGGCAGCAGCAGCCGCGTCCCCGGGGGCAGCTCGCCCGCGCGGGCGGCGTCGCGCAGATGGGCCAGAAGGGTCTCGCGCAGCGCGGCCGCGGCCCGGGTGAGCGGCACCTCGTGCCCGTGCGCGACGGCGATCGTCCGGCCGAGCCCCGGACCGGCGAACGGCGTGACCACCAGCCCCGAACGGGCCGCCACCATGCCCGGCAGCACGGCCGGCCCCAGCCCGGCCCGGACGAAGCCGAGGACCGCGTCCATCTCGCCGCCCTCCACCGCGAATTCCGGCTCGAACCCGGCCGCCCGGCAGGCCGCCAGGGTGGCCTCGCGCAGGTCGTACCCCTCCCGGAACATCACCAGCGGGCGCCCGCGCAGCTCCGTCACCCGGACCGTGCGGCGCCGGCCCTGCGCGGAGCGGGCGACCAGCACCAGCTCCTCGTGCAGCAGCTCGGTGACGTGCAGCGCGGGGGACGCCTCGCCGCTCGGCGGGGTGATGATCAGCGCGACGTCCAGCTCCCCCGCCGCCAGCGTCCGGACCAGGTCGCGCGAGCCGCCCTCGCGGACCACCAGCGCCACCCCCGGGTAACGGTCCCGGAAGACCCGCAGCACGTCCGGCACCAGGCTGGTGCAGAGGCTCGGCGGTGCTCCCAGCCGCACCCGGCCACGGCGCAGCTGCACCGTCTCCTGCACGGCCAGCCTGGCGCTCTCGGTGTCGGCCAGGATGCGCCGGGCCAGCGGCAGGAGCGCGTCGCCGGCGTCGGTCAGGGCGATGTTGCCGCGGGTGCGGTGGAACAGTTCCGCACCCAACTCCCTTTCCAGCGCGCGGATCTGCTGGGAGAGCGAGGGCTGTGCGACATGCACCGCGTCGGCCGCCCGGGTGAAGTGCCGGGTCTCGGCGACGGCGAGGAAGTAGCGGAGTTGCTGGAGCTGCACCCGGCCAGGATAGGCGTGGACGATAGCCTCCGGCTATTGCCGCGAGCCGCATCATGTCTTGGACGTACCGGGATGCCGGTCCCTAGCGTTGCAGCCATGACAACCGCGACTCGGACGGCCCGGCATCCGTCCACCCTGGTGACCCTGTGGCGGTCGACCGTCGGCAAGAAGGCGGTCATGGCCGTCAGCGGACTGGTCATGCTGCTGTACCTGGTCGCGCACATGCTGGGAAACCTCAAGGTCTTCTTCGGCCCGGACGAGCTCAACGGCTACGCGCACTGGCTGCGCACCCTCGGCGAGCCGTTCCTGCGCCACGAGTGGTTCCTCTGGATCGCCCGGGTGGGCCTGCTCGCCGCCGTCCTGCTGCACGGCGTGGCCGCGTACCAGCTCAGCCGGCGCGACCTCGCCGCACGGCCCGGCAAGTACGTGCACCAGCGGCGCAGGGCCACCTACGCGACCCGCACGATGCGCTGGGGCGGGGTGATCCTGGCGCTCTTCATCGTCTGGCACATCCTCGACCTGACCACGCTCACCGTGAACCCCAACGCCGAGCAGGGCAAGCCGTACCAGAACATCGTGGCCTCGTTCTCGAACTGGTACAGCTGCGTGGTCTACATCGTGGCGATGCTCGCCGTGGGCCTGCACGTCCGGCACGGGTTCTGGAGCGCCGCGCAGACCCTCGGTGCCAACAACGCCCGCCGCGACCGGGCGTTGAAGCTGACCGCCAACGGGCTGGCGCTGGTGCTGACCGTGGGCTTCCTGTCCGTCCCCGTGGCCGTGATGACCGGAGTGGTGAGTTGAGCACGCAAGCGTCCTACAGCGACTACCGGGTCGGCGAACCGGTCGCCGACGACAAGGCCCCCGGCGGGCCGATCGAACAGCGCTGGGACCAGCGGCGGTTCGACGCCAAGCTGGTCAACCCGGCCAACCGTCGCAAGCACACCGTCATCGTGGTCGGGACCGGCCTGGCCGGTGGCGCCGCCGGTGCCACGCTCGCCGAACAGGGCTACCACGTCGTGCAGTTCTGCTTCCAGGACTCCCCCCGGCGCGCCCACTCGATCGCCGCCCAGGGCGGAATCAACGCCGCCAAGAACTACCGCAACGACGGCGACTCGATCCGCCGCCTCTTCTACGACACCGTCAAGGGCGGCGACTTCCGCGCCCGCGAGTCCAACGTGCACCGCCTGGCGCAGGTCTCGGTGGAGATCATCGACCAGTGCGTGGCCCAGGGCGTGCCCTTCGCCCGCGAGTACGGCGGCCTGCTCGACACCCGCTCCTTCGGCGGCGTCCAGGTCTCCCGGACGTTCTACGCCCGCGGCCAGACCGGCCAGCAGCTGCTGCTCGGCGCCTACCAGGCGCTGGAGCGCCAGATCGCCGCCGGGAACGTGGAGATGCACCCGCGCACCGAGATGCTCGACCTGCTGGTGATCGACGGCCGGGCCCGCGGCATCGTCGCCCGCGACCTGGTGACCGGCGCCGTCTCCACCTACACGGCCGACGCGGTGGTGCTCGCCAGCGGCGGGTACGGCAACGTGTTCTACCTCTCCACCAACGCCAAGAACTCCAACGCCACCGCGATCTGGCGGGCCCACCGGCGGGGCGCGTACTTCGCCAACCCGTGCTTCACCCAGATCCACCCGACGTGCATCCCGCGCTCCGGCGACCACCAGTCCAAGCTCACCCTGATGAGCGAGTCGCTGCGCAACGACGGCCGGATCTGGGTGCCGAAGGCCAAGGGCGACACCCGGCCGCCGGGCGAGATCCCCGAGGCCGAGCGGGACTACTACCTGGAGCGGATCTACCCGTCCTTCGGCAACCTGGTTCCGCGCGACATCGCCTCCCGGGCCGCCAAGAACGTCTGCGACGAGGGCCGCGGCGTCGGCCCCGGCGGCCAGGGCGTCTACCTCGACTTCGCCGACGCCATCCGCCGCCTCGGCCGCGACGCCGTCGCCGCCAAGTACGGCAACCTGTTCGAGATGTACGAGCGGATCACCGCCGAGGACCCGTACCGGGTGCCGATGCGGATCTACCCCGCGATCCACTACACCATGGGCGGGCTCTGGGTCGACTACGACCTGCAGACCTCCGTACCGGGCCTGTTCGCGATCGGCGAGGCCAACTTCTCCGACCACGGCGCCAACCGGCTCGGTGCCAGCGCCCTCATGCAGGGCCTCGCGGACGGCTACTTCGTCCTCCCGCCGACCCTCAACGACTACCTGGCCCGCCACCCGCTGCCGGCCGTCCCCGCCGACCACCCGACGGTCGCCGAGGCCGAGGCCGAGGTGACGGACCGGCTCAACCTGATCCTCGCC
This sequence comes from Kitasatospora sp. NPDC056181, assembly GCF_042266225.1. Taxonomy (NCBI): domain Bacteria; kingdom Bacillati; phylum Actinomycetota; class Actinomycetes; order Kitasatosporales; family Streptomycetaceae; genus Kitasatospora; species Kitasatospora sp. NPDC056181. The sequence goes on along the minus strand of NZ_JBHJUK010000147.1, from coordinate 7,755 downwards.
GTCGACGGCGACCGGACGCCCGACTCCTTCCACCGCGAGCTGGGCGAACTCCTCTGGGACAAGTGCGGCATGGCCCGCGACGCGGCCGGCCTGCGCCAGGCCCTGGCGCGGATCCCGCAGCTGCGCGAGGAGTTCTGGCGCCGGATCAAGGTGCCGGGGACGGGCGCCGAGCTCAACCAGTCGCTGGAGAAGGCCAACCGGCTCGTCGACTACTTCGAACTCGCCGAGCTGATGTGCCTGGACGCCCTCCACCGCGCCGAGTCCTGCGGCGGCCACTTCCGCACCGAGAGCCAGACCGAGGACGGCGAGGCCGCCCGGCGCGACGAGGAGTTCGGCTACGCCGCCGCCTGGGAGTTCACCGCCACCGGCACCGCCCCCGTGCTGCACCGCGAACACCTCGACTTCGAACACGTCCACCCCACCCAGCGGAGTTACGCGTGAACCTCACCCTGCGCATCTGGCGCCAGGCGGGCCCGGACGCGGCCGGCTCGATGACCACCTACCAGGTCAGCGGGATCAGCCCGGACATGTCCTTCCTGGAGATGCTCGACACCCTCAACGAGGAGCTGATCACCCGCGGCGACGCGCCGGTGGCCTTCGACCACGACTGCCGGGAGGGCATCTGCGGGGCCTGCGGCATGGTCATCAACGGCCAGGCCCACGGCCCGGAGCGGACGACCACCTGCCAGCTGCACATGCGGCACTTCAAGGACGGCGACACCATCGACGTCGAACCGTGGCGGGCCGCGGCCTTCCCGGTGGTCAAGGACCTGGTGGTGGACCGCTCGGCGTTCGACCGGATCATCGGCTCCGGCGGCTACATCACCGCCCCCACCGGCAGCGCCCCCGACGCGCACGCCACCCCGGTGCCCAAGGAGGCCGCCGACACGGCCTTCGAGCACGCCGAGTGCATCGGCTGCGGCGCCTGCGTGGCGGCCTGCCCGAACGGCTCGGCGATGCTGTTCACCTCCGCCAAGGTGGTCCACCTCAACGTGCTCCCGCAGGGCGCGCCGGAGCGGAAGTCCCGGGTGCGGAACATGGTCGCCACGATGGACGCCGAGGGGTTCGGCGGCTGCACCAACACCGGCGAGTGCGCCACCGCCTGCCCCAAGGGCATTCCGCTGCCCAGCATCGCCGCGATGAACCGCGAGTTCCTCCGGAGCATGACCGGCTGACCCTTCCGCACGTGCCGGCCGGCCGCTGGGCCCCCTCCCCCGGGAGGGGGCCCAGCGCGTGTCCCGCGCAGGATGCGCCCCTCCCGCACGGGGCGCACGTGGCAGGCGGGGCGTGCGGCCCGGACGCGCGCTCCCCGGACGAGTGGTGGTTCGTCAGGACCGGTGCTCGGACCGGGGATTTCGCGCTACGGTGGTCCCCGCGCCAAGGAGGGTCATATGCCCGAGGTTCAGGCCTGTACCGGGTGTGGCGGGTCCGGGGGAACCCAGAAGACCGAGGCCACGGTCGAACTGGACGAGGAAGGGAGCATGGTGCCGAAGCTCTACACCTTCTGGTCACCATGCGGTCGGTGCCACGGATCCGGGACGGTGATCGTCGGATGAGGATGCTCTTCGAGTGCGTCGAGTGCGGCAGTCACTACCTGCCGCCGGAGCAGATGGTGTACCCGGACGGGCCCGCCTCCCCGCTCTGGTGCACGCACTGCCAGGCCGGTCAGCTGGCGGCCGGCGTCCAGGAGGACCCGCTGCTCGCGCGGCTGGCGCTGGCCGCGGCCCGGTCCGCACTCGCCGGGCGGGTTGCGGACGAGACGCCTCCCGCGCGCGCCGACGTCCGGCCGTCGCGGCCGCCGCTCTCGCGCCGGGCTCGGTCGGGGCCGGGCGGGGTGCGCGGCAAACTGGCGTGAGCCGGGCCGGCTCGGGCACCGCGGCCGTTGGATGCCGGGGCGGCTCCGGGTGACCCCTGTTGACGCGGTTGACGCGGTTGACGCGGTTGATGCCGGGTGATCCGGTTGACATGGTCGACCAGACGCCGGGTTGCCGCGTTGGACGCCGTTCGGGCGTGAGGCCACCCGTCGCGGCGTCACGCGGCCGGTACCGCACCATGATCAGAACAGCGCCTCCTGGGTGTCCGCCTCCTGCGGGCGCAGCCGGGCCCGCACGGTCAGGCCCGATGCCGGGCGTCCGGGGGCCGGGGCGAGGGTCCAGCCGGTGAGCAGGCGGGTGTCGAGCAGCAACGGCCCGGCGTCACCGGGCTGGTCGAGCAGCAGGTACCGCCCGATCGGCGGGCGCAGCGTCCCGGCGACGACCGCGCCGGGTGCCAGGGCGGCGATCTGTCCGTAGGCGGCGGGGGCGCCGCCGGTCAGGCCGTAGAGCTCGACGTGGTCGGTGACGGGGTGGTCGGCCAGCAGCTCGACCGCGTGCCCGTCGAGCAGGTGGTGGGCCCGGGCGCGGGCGTCGGTGAGGATCTCCCGGCGCCGGGTGGTGTCCCCGTGTTCCCACCAGTGTTCCGTCTTCGTCTTGCCGGTGAACCGCTCGCGGGCCAGCCCGGAGGCGGCGACGGTGAGTTCGGCCCGGCGGACGGCCGGCAGCGGCCCCCGGGCGGCGAACGTCCAGGCGAGTGCGCCCTGTTCGAGCAGCCGGTTGGTGCCGCGCTGCTCGGCGGTCAGGCCCACCTTGAGCAGGCCTTCACCGAACCAGGCGAGGTAGAGGCGGTAGGTGCGGCCGTCGTCGAGGATCTGGTCCCGGGCGAGGGCGAGCCCGCGGTCGACGCTCTGGCAGGCGGGGCACTGGACGGCGCCGCCGTCCGGCTCGATGACGGCGTGGTGCGGGCAGGGCGTGCGCTCGGTGGCCCCGGCCAGCCAGGCGCCCGTGCACCGCCGCGGCCCGGCCAGCAGCCAGCCGACGGACGCCCCCGGCACGACCGCCCGCTCGTGCACCCGGCGCCCGTTGACCGCGCTCAGCACCGGCCGGCCGTCCTGCCACTGGAGGCCGGTGGAGATCCACCCGCCGCCCGTCCCCTGCGGTGCGCTCACGCCGATCCCTTCCCGCGTGCCCGCCGCTCCTGGCCCGCGCACACTCCCGTCCGAAGCAGCGAGGCTACCGGCCGCCTCTGACAACCGGGGCAGGGCGGCCGGTCCGGGGGCTCGCCCAGGCGCCGCTGGTACGGTCGCGCCATGATCGACGAAGCCCCCGAGCCGCAGCCGTCCGCCGCTCCCGTCGCCGGCGCCCCCGAGGCCCCGGAGGCCCGGCGCTCCCCCGGTCCGGTCTCGCCCGACGACCTCGCCCTCGTCCTGCGGCTCGCCGCCGCCACCCTGCGCGCCGCGCCGGCGGACGCCGACTGGTCCCGGACGGCCGGGGCCGTCGACTGGGACTGCTGGAGCACCGTCGAGCACCTGGCGGACGACCTGCTCGCCTACGCGGCCCAGCTCGGCCCGGACGCCCCGCCGCTCGACCGCTACGTCCCCTTCGTGTCCGTCCGTCGCTTCCCCGGCGGGCCCAACAGTTTCGTCTACGCGCAGCGCGAGGCCGGCCCGGCGGGGCTGGTCCAGGTGCTGGAGGCGAGCGGCGCGCTGATGGTCGCGATGGCCCGCACCGCGGCGCCCGGGACGCGCGCGTACCACCCGTGGGGCGTCGCCGACCCGGCCGGGTTCACCGCGATGAGCCTCGTGGAGACGCTGGTCCACGTGCACGACGTCGCCCTGGGTCTGGGCCTGCCGTGGGAGCCCCCGGCCGACGTCTGCCACCGGACGCTCGCCCGGCTCTTCCCCGACGTCCCGCTCGACGCGGACGCCGGCCCGTGGCCGACCCTGCTCTGGGCCACGGGCCGCGTCGACCTCCCCGGCCGCCCGCGCCGGACCGACTGGCGCTGGTACGCGGAGGTCCGGGGCGCGTAAGTCCGGGCCCGCGGAGGTCCGGGGCGCGTAGCCCCGGGGCTCGGCCCGCGGAGGGCAGGCGGGTCGGGTGGTTCCCGACGGGCGGCGGCGCCGGGCAGGCGGTCGGGAGCGGACCGGCCCCCGTGGCCCCCATGGCCCACTCCCTCATTCCCCGGCGGGAATTGGCGCGCCGCCCGGCCCCGGCGAGGATCGGTGCGAAGCAGGCAACCGCCACCCGGAAGGACTCCCCATGCGCTCGTACCGTCTCGACAAGCCCGGCCACCCCGACGGTCTCGTCCTCCACCAGGACGAGCCGCCCGCCCCCGGGGCGACCGAGGTCCTGGTGAAGGTGCACGCCGCGTCGCTCAACCGCCGGGACGCGCTGATCCTCTCCGGCCGCTACCCGCTGCCCGCCCGGCCGGGGGTGGTGGCGCTCAGCGACGGCGCGGGCGAGGTCGTGGCGACGGGCGCGGCGGTGACCAGGTTCCGCACGGGCGACCACGTCACCGGCAGCTACTTCCCCCGCTGGACCGACGGCCGGCTGCGCCCCGACCTCGCCGACCAGCTCGGCTGCACCGTCGACGGCCTGCTCACCGAGTACGCCGTCCTGGACGAGCAGGCGCTGGCCGCCCTGCCCGCCGGACTGGGCTGGGCCGAGGCGGCCTCGCTGACCTGCGCCGGGGTGGCCGCCTGGCGGGCGCTGACCGGCGGCGGCCCGCTCCTGGCCGGCCAGACCGTCCTGACCCTGGGCAGCGGCGACGTCTCGCTGTTCGCCACGCAGTTCGCCAAGGTGCACGGCTGCCGGGTGATCGCCGTCAGCGGCAGCGACGCGGGCGCGGAGCGGCTCGCCGCGGTCGGCGCGGACCACGTGATCGACCGCCGGCGGACGCCCGAGTGGTCCGGCGAGGTGCGCCGGCTGACCGGGGGCGCGGGCGCCGACCTGGTGGTCGAGACCCACGGGCCGGCCACCATCGAGCAGTCCGTCCGCGCCGCCGCGCTGTACGGGCAGATCGTGCTGCTCTGGGTGGTCGGCGACCGGCCCGCCGCGCTGCGGATCACCGACGAGGCGTACGCGGGCTCGCTGGCGACCATCCGGCGCGAGTTCGTCGGCAGCCGCTCCGACCTGGAGGCGGTGATCCGGGCGGTCGACGTGCACGGGCTGCGGCCGGTCGTCGGGCGGGAGTTCGGCTTCGACGAGGTGCCGGAGGCGTACCGCCACTTCCTGGACCGCGGCACGGTCGGGAAGACGGTGATCCGGGTGGCCGGCTGACGCCGGGCCGGCCCGGACCGGCCGCGACCCGCACCCGCGGCCCCCGCAGGTCATGGGCGCTTGGCCGGTCCGCCCGTCCACGTTCTATTGTGGCGGGCGCGGCGGCGGCGCGGCCGGGAGGCGGCGCGCGGTGCCGCTCGGGCGCGGAGCGAAGGGGTGGACGGTGGCGGGGCGGCGGAACGACGGGGTGCTGGCGGTCTGGGCGGAGGCGCAGCGGCAGCAGCAGCGCCGGGAGGAGGCCCAGTGGCGTGCCCAGGCGGCCGAGCAGCGCCGGCGCGAGCGCGAGGCGCGCGAGGCGCAGCGGGCGGCGGCCAGGGGTGAGCGCGAGGCGCTGCGGGCGTACCAGCAGTCCCGGGAGGCGGAGGCGTCCCGGCTGACGGCCGAACTCGACTCCCGGGTCGAGGAGTTGACGGGTCTGCTGGCGGCCGGTCTGGGCCGGCCGGCGTTCAGCCCGCAGGCGCTGCTGGCGCCGCGGACGCTGCCGGCCTTCGAGCCGGGCCGGCTCGGGGAGCCGGTGCCGATGCCGGACCAGGCGCAGTACCAGGTGCCGCCGCCGGATCCGGTGCAGGCGCGCAACCCGGGGGTCTGGCGGCAGTACGAGCAGTACGTGGCGCAGGCGCGGGCCCGGTTCGAGCAGGACTGGTACGCGGCGCAGGCGGCGGAGGCGGACCGGCAGCGGCGCCTGGCCGAGTATCACGGGCAGTATCTGGAGTGGGTGGCCCAGCACCGCCGCCAGGACAGCGAACGGTCCTCCCGCACGGAGGAGTTGCTGCGCCGGCTGCGCTCCGGCGAGGCGGAGGCGGTGCAGGAGTACTTCACCGCCGTGCTGTACGCCTCGGCGGGCTGGCCGGAGGGGTTCCCGCACCGGCTGGTCGCGGCCTGGGAGGCGTCGACGCGCCAGCTGGTGGTGAACTGGGAGCTGCCGGGAGCCGACGTGGTGCCGGCGAGCGCCCGGGTGCGGTACGTGAAGACGGACGACCGGGAGGCCGAGGTGGCCCGTCCGGCCACCGAGCGCAAGGCGCTGTACCGGGAGGTGCTGGCGCAGAGCGCGCTGCGCGTGGTGGCCGAGCTGTTCCGGGCGGACTCCGACGGGCTGCTGGCGTCGGTGGTGCTGAACGGCTTCGTGCGCGGCATCGACCCGGCGACCGGCCGCGAGGCGGAGCGGTTCCTGTCCACGGTGACGGTGGACCGGGCCGAGTTCGCCGGGCTGGCGCTGGACCGGGTGGCGGCGGTGGAGTGCTTCCAGGGGCTCGGCGGCGTCCTGTCGGCGCGGCCGGAGCGCCTGGACGAGGTGCGGCCGGACCGGCTGCCGGAGACGGTCGGCGGCAGCGTGGCGGGGCAGGGCGGCGAGGAGGAGCCGGACCTCTTCGAGATGGACCCGATCGAGTTCGAGGAGCTGATCGCCGAACTGTTCCGGCTGCGCGGGTTCCGGGTGATGACGACGGCCCGCAGCGGCGACGCCGGGGTGGACGTGGTCGCGGAGGACCTCGATCCGGTGACCGGCGGACGGATCGTCATCCAGGCCAAGCGCTACCGTTCGACGGTCTCCCCCACCGCGGTGCGGGACCTCGACTCGACGGTGCGCCACCACGGCGCGATCAAGGGCATCCTGGTGACGACGGCCGGGTTCGGGCCGGGCTCGTACGACTACATCCGCAACAAGCCGCTCACGCTGGTGAGCGGTCCCGAGCTGGTCGAGCTGCTGGCGGAGCAGGGCCTGCGCGGACGCCTCGGCGGCGGCAACGGCGGCGGCCCCGCCCGGACCGGCGGCACCGTCTCCAACGCCGGCGCCCCCGGGGCCGGCACCTCCGACGGCGGCGCCTCCGGGACCGACGGCCGCCCGAGCCGCGTCCGGCTGTCCTGGCAGAGCCGCACGGCCGGCGGGGACGCCGTGGAGCTGGACGTCTCCGCGTTCCTCTGCGCCGGCGGGAAGGTGCTGACCGACGAGCACTTCGTCTTCTTCAACAACCCGCAGGACCCGGACGGCGCGGTCCGCCTGCACCCCACCTGCTCCGTCCCCGGCGAGCCGGTCCGCGCGGCCGAACTGACGCTGGATCCGGAACGGCTGCCGGCCGGCGTGGACGCGGTGGTGATCGCGGTCTCCACCGAGGAGGAGGAGCCGCCCGCCCTGCCGCTCGGCTACGTCCACGGGCTGGCCCTGACGGCGGCCTGGGGCGCGGGCGCCGCCGGACCGGAGCGCTGGCAGGCCGCCACCGGCGGGGTGCCGGACACCGCCCTGCTGGTGGGAGCGTTCCAACGCAAGGGCGGCGGCTGGACGTTCACTCCGGACGGGACGGCGGTGGCGGGCGGACTGGCCGGCCTCGCGGTGCGGTGGGGCGTCGCGGTCGAGTAGCGCGGCCCCGCCGTCCGGGCGGATGCGCCTCAGGGGCGGGCGTCATACCTGAGGAGGAGAGGGCCCCCCGCCGTCCCGCCGGGATGGCGGGGGGCCACCGTCCCCCGGGGCGACACTTCCGGTGCGCACGGATTGGGAGGATTGAACGGAACACGATCTTCCGTGCCCGTTCGCACCCCTCCCCGTCCCCACAGGAGCACTCCCGTGACCATGCCCGCAACCGCCGTCCGCACCGGCCGGGCGGCCGCCCGCGCCACCGGCCTGAACAAGGTCTACGGGGAGGGGGAGACCCGCGTCGTCGCCCTCGAC
>NZ_JBHJUK010000146.1:2647-20935 GCF_042266225.1 Kitasatospora sp. NPDC056181 | reverse complement strand
TCGGCCGCGGCGGTGGTGGCGGCGACCAGCGCCGCCTGGGGGGCGCGGATCGCGTCGCGGAGGGCGTCGCCCGCCCACTGGCCCTCGGCGATCGCGGCCATCCTCGCCTCGACCTGCCCGCGCGGCAGGTCGGGGAAGGCCAGCCGGTGCAGACGCGCGCCGTGGAGCAGGGCGATCAGCCCGCCGGTGCGCTCGTCCGGCTCGGCGCCCCCCAGCACGACGGCGGCGAGCCGGGCGCGCAGCTCGCGTTCGACGGCGCCGTCCGCCTCCGGGTAGCGGCGGACCGGGAACAGGCCGAGCACCCGGTGTCGTTCCTCGGTGACGATGCCCCGCCCGCGCAGGCTCGCCAGGGTCGCCTCGACGCTCTTGCCCTGGTCCTTCCACAGCCAGGCCGACACCGTCGCGGACCTGGTGGTCCGGGCCCACGCTCCGAGCCGCTCCAGGCAGCCGTCGAGCAGCGCGACACCGGTCGGCGAGGGATCGGTCACCTCCACCCGGCCGCCGTCCACCCCGAGGCGCCCGGCGAGCGCCAGCTCCAGCAGGAGGCCGCCGGTGACGGTCCATCCGGCCGTCCACCGGTCCTTCGCCTGGCCGCTCCCGTCGTCCAGCGACAGCAGCATGATCTCCTCGCCCAGCGTGACGGACATGTCCCACCCCTTTGTGATCAAGAAACGCACGTATCCGGACGGGACGATTCCGTCGCCGGAAAGGTTCCCGGGACGGGCGGGGGCCGGGGGCCGTCCGAAGACCCGCGGCTAGAGTGCACGGGTGGACTCTCACGTGCTCGTCATCGCCGACACCTCCTCCAGCCCCGAGAACGCCGAGGAGTTCGGCCGCGTCCTGCAGAAATTCGCCCGAGCGTGCCGGACCGAACCGGGCTGCCTGTCCTACGAGGTCTTCCGCTCGCTGGACCAGCCCGAGCGCTGCGTGAGCATCGAGAAGTACGCCGACGCCGAGGCTTTCGCCGCGCATCGGGCCTCGGCCCACTTCCGCGACATCGGCCTCGGCGAGGTGGTGCCCCTCGTGGTCGCACGTGACGTCCGCATGTACGACGCTCCTCGCGACATCCCGCCGGCGCAGTAGCACACCGCAGGACGACGGGCCCGGGACTCCTGTCCCGCCCCCTCCGCTCCGGCCCAACCGCTCCGGCCCACCCAGCGGGCCGGACGGGTGCAGCGGGCCGGAGGGATCCAACAGGCCGGATCTCCCCCGCCCGTGGCCTGCCGGCCGATACCGTCGTACGTCGTGGACGACAGCGCAGAGCGGCCCCCGAACGGCGTGCGCGGTACCGTGACGGGCGGCCCGGACACGGTGCTGATCGTGGTGCGCGGGCCGAGCGGCGCCGGCAAGTCCAGCACCGCCGCACGGCTTCGCGCCGCGTACGGCCGGGGTATCGCCGTCGTCGGCCAGGACGTTCTGCGGCGCGACGTGCTGCGGGAGCGGGATGTCGACGGCGGGGCGAACATCGGCCTGATCGACGTGGTGGCACGGCATGCCCTGGACCATGGCTTCCACGTCGTCGTCGAGGGCATCCTCGCCGCCGACCGCTACGGCCGGATGCTGGCCCGGCTGGCGGCCGACCACCGTGGGCGCAGCTTCCTGTACTACCTGGACGTCGACTTCGAGGAGACCGTCCGGCGGCACGCCACCCGCCCGCTGGCCGCCGAGGTCTCCCCCGAGCAGATGGCCGGCTGGTACCAGGCGCACGACGTCCTGCCCGGCGGCCTCGAACACGTCATCAGCCGGCACAGCACCCTCGACGACACGGTCGGGCGGATCCTCGCCGACACCGGCCTCGCCCCACCCGGCCGGGCGCCCCGTCCCTGACCGAGGCGCCTCCCGGCCGGCGCCCGGCCCGGGCCGAGTGCCGGCCGGGGCGCCGGTCAGCCGGTGGGTGTGCCGACCTGGTCGCGTTCGAGTGCGGACCGCAGGGTCGAGAGGGCCCGTGCGACCGCTGTCAGCGAGGGGGCGTCCAGGGTGCCTCCGAGCAGTTCGGCCAGGCCGCCCGTGAAGGTCTGCTCCGCCTCCTCGACGAGCCGCGCGCCGTCGTCGGTCAGGGCCAGCAGCGAGGACCGGCGGTCCGCCGGGTTCGGCCGGCGGGCGGCCCACCCCTGCTTCTCCAGGCGGTCGATGCCCTTGCTGGTCGCCCCGACGCCGATGGCGAACTCGGCGGCGAGGTCCGCCACCCGGCACCCGGGGTGGTCGCGCAGGTAGCCCAGGAATTCGTACTGCGAGGAGACGATCCCGTGCCGCTCGCGGAGGCGGTCGTTGAGGGCGTTGTACAGGCGCGTCTCGCACCGGACCAGGTCGGCGAACAGCTCGGGGAAGTCGGCTGCGGCGCGGTCCCCGCTCGATGTATATTCCATGGCATATAGTGTACCGGAAGCTACTTGTGGCAGGAGTGTGCCCATGAGCAGGGAACAGCGCATCCGGGTCGACGAGATCCTGCGGCAGCCGGGCCCCGAGGGGCCCCGGTCGGTCGAGGAGATCCGGTCCGGATTCAGGCAGTTGATGGCCCGGATGATCGTGCCCCACGGCATTCGCACCGCGCCGACGACCCTCGGCGGCCGCCCGGCACTGCGCGTCGAGCCGGCCGGGGGGCCGGGCCGCGGGTCGGACGGCGGCCCCGGCTCCGGCTCCGGCTCCGGGACGATCCTGTACTTCCACGGCGGCGGCTGGGTCTTCGGCTCGCCCGAGACCGCCCTCTCGCTGACCGGCAACCTCGTGGCCAGGACCGGCTTCGGGGCGTACTCGCCGGACTACCGGCTCGCCCCCGAACACCCCTTCCCCGCCGCGATCGAGGACACCCTGAGCGCCTACCGGGCCCTCCTCGACCGCGGCGAGGACCCCTCGGCCATCGCCTTCGCGGGAGACTCCGCCGGCGGCGGCCTCGCCGTCACCACCTGCCTCGCCGCCCGGGACGCGGGCCTCCCGATGCCCGCTGCCGTCCTGGCCTTCTCCCCGGGCACCGACGCGACCCGATCCGGCGGGAGCATGGACACCAAGGAAGGCATCGACCCGGTCTTCACCCGCGCGGCCCTCGAACACACCGGAGCCATGTACCTCGCCGGGGCCGACCCGCGCCAGCCCCTGCTGAGCCCGGCCGTCCACGCCGACCTGACCGGCCTTCCCCCGATGCTGATCCAGGTCGGCGCCAACGAGGTGCTGCTGGACGACTCCACCCGCCTGGCCGCGCGGGCGGGCGCAGCGGGCGTGGACGTCATCCTCGACGTCACCGCCGACGTGCCGCACGTGTTCCAGTCGTTCGCCGGCGTCCTCGACGAGGCGGACGAGGCACTGGACCGTGCCGCCCTCTTCCTGCGCCAGCGGATCCGCGCCGAAGGCGCCGCCCGGACGTCGGCCGGGTAGGCGCGCGCCGGCGGGCGGTGGGCGGTGGGCTCAGCCGACCTTCCAGACGGCCTGGACGTCGCCCTTCTCGTCGCTGCCCTTGTAGGCGAGGAAGGCGGGCTGGGCGTTCGCCGGCAGGAGAAAGATCTCGCAGGTGGTCACGGACTTGCCCGGCGTCAGCCGGCGGGCCTCCCCGTCGCCCTCCTGGCAGGGCGGGAAGTCGACCCCCCAGGAGGGCAGGTATCCGTACGCGTGCTCCGCGTCGCTGTGCAGGGCCAACCCGTGGACGTAGGCGCCGATGTCCTCGGGGCCGCCCTTGTGGGAGAAGGTGACGGTCACGTAGTACGGCACCCTGCCCTGGACCACCCCGGTGCTGAGCTTGTCCACCGCGGCCGCGTCGCCCTTGACGACCGAGACCGGCGTGACGCCCAGCCTGACCGTCTCGTGCGTCCCGTACGTCGTCGCGCTCGCGTCCGCCGGTGCCTTCCACGCCAACGGCGCGTCGAACGTGCCCTTCGCGGCGGCCGGCGCGCCGGAGGGCTCCGCGCCCGGGTCGTTGTCCGGCCCGCAGCCGGCGAGCAGCAGCGCGAGCGCGCCGACGGGCAGGGCAGTGCGCAGTGCGGCCTTGGTCAGCATGATGTGAATCCCCCGTTGTTGATGGCGGCCGCCCGGATCCGGTCCTGGCACAGCCCCGCGTCCCCTCTCACCGGCAGAGACACCCTGCGCGGCTGGACGATCAGGGAATGATACGGCGTTCGCCGCGGCGGATCCCCCGCGGTCGGCCATGAGAGGGGCCCCCGCCGTTTCCCACCGGTCCGCCGGCCGCTACGCGTAGGGATCGATCGAGAACACCGGCCCCTCACTCGGGAAGTCGTCCGGGAAGAGGTCCAACCGCACCTCGCCGGAGAGCAGTGCCAGCAACACCCCGGTGGAGCTCAGGGGCAGCCGGGCGAACCTCAGCCGGCCGGCCTGGACGGCGAGCGTCGGCCAGGCGTCCGGCTCACCGACCGGCAGCCAGAACAGCAGGTCGGCGTTGTCGGTCACCGCCCACTGCACGAGGTCGTCCGTGGTCAGGCCGTCCTCCGCGAGCAGGGCCGGGAGGGTGGGCTCGGGATAGTCCCGCAGGAGCCTGCGGCTCTCCCGCGTCCCGCTGACGATGTCCAGTCCCGGACGGGCCGAGCCCTCCGCGTACACCCAGAGGAACTCGTCGAAGCATCCCGGACCGTACGCGTCGATCAGCGCCCGGTGGCTCGGCGGGACCTCGAACCCCGTCCCGCCCGCCGGCACCACCTCGACCCTCCGCCCGGACGGCGGGCAGAGAGCCGTCAGTGCCTGCAGCTCGTTCACCACGGACCTCGCAGGTTGGAGAGTGCTTTCGTGAAGGACCGGCCGAAGTCGCCGACCGCGTCGGTCCCGGACGCCTGCCGGAACCGTGGGCCAGCCAACCACACCGCGCGCACACCGGCGTTCGAATATCGGCACGTCATGCGGGCCCGTCGGCCGACCGGCCGGAGCCCGCTCCCCCCACGACGTCAGGACGGCGGCTCCTCACGTCCCGCCGCTCTCCCTCTCTTCGCGCGGCAGGTCCGCTAGGGTGCGGTGCGAACGCCGAGACCAGGGGGGCAGCGTGCCGGCGTACGAAGACCTGACCGGACCCGAGCGGCAGGTGTGGGACGCGTTCCGCACCGGTGCGGCCGTCGACCTGCGCTCCGGAAGTGCCGCGCAGGACGATCCGGCCCGCGGCGCGGAGTGGGGCGCCGAGCGCACCGTACGGGCCGAAGTGGTCGCCGCCGTGCTGCTCCAGGCCGACGGGCAGGCAGGCGCGGCCACGGCCCTACGGCTCACCGGAGCGCGGATCACCGGGCAGCTGAACCTCGGCGGCGCCCGGTCCGAGAGCGAACTGCGCCTGGAGGCATGCCACTTCGAGCAGCACGTGGTGCTGCGCGGCGCAAGCCTGCGCTCCACCGGGATGGTCGGCTGCCGAATACCCGGGCTCGACGGCTGGCTGCTGAAGGTGGACGGCAACCTGTTCTTCGAGGATTCGGTCTTCCAGGGGCGGCTGACCCTCACCCGGGCCCAGATCTCCGGCGAACTGCGGCTCAGCGGAGCACAGTTGACCGCCACCGAGCTGCTCGGCCCCGACGCCGTCACGCCGCCCGGCCTGCCCGCGCCGGGTTCGGGCGACGCACCGGGCCCGTGGGCGCTGTGGGCCGGCGGGCTCAGGATGGAGGGCGGCTGCTTCGCCCGCAAGGGCTTCCACTCACGCGGCGGCCTGCGCCTGGTCGGCGCCCGCTTCGAGGGCGGACTGTTCTTGGAGCAGGCCCGGATCGACAATCCCGGCGGTGATGCGCTGACCGGCGACGATCTCACGGCGTCGGCTCTCATGCTCTCCGAGGGGTTCACGGCCACCGGCTCGATCCGGCTGCCGGGCGCGACGGTGCGCAGCAGGTTCTCGCTGGACACCGCGGTGCTCGACGGCGGCGCGGTGGCTCTGGACGGTGGCCGCCTGAACGCCGGCGACCTGCGGCTGACGTTCGCCGCCACCCCGGTGGGCGCCGTGGACCTGCAGGACGCGCAGGTGGCCGTATTGCAGGACGGCGAGCACAGCTGGCCCGCCGACACCCGGCTGGGCGGCTTCGCCTACTCCTCGATCCACCTCCCGCCCGGCGGCCCGGGTCCGGTGGCCCGGCGCCTGCACTGGCTGGCCAGGCTGCCCGGGTACGCGCCCCAGCCGTACGAGCAACTCGCCGCCTGGTACCGGAAGATCGGCCATGACGACGACGCGCGACGGGTGCTGTTGGAGAAGCACCGGCGCCGCCGCCGTACTCTCGGCCCGGCCGGACGGCTCTGGGGGCGGCTGCTGGACGTCACCGTCGGCTACGGCTACCGGCCCTGGCAGGCCGCCCTCTGGCTGGCCGCACTGGCGCTGCTGGGCACGGTGGTGTTCGCGCACGGTACGCCGCACGAGGTGCAGCCGGGGCAGAACGCGCCCTTCAGGCCACTGGTCTACACGCTCGATCTGCTCGTCCCGATCGGCGGCTTCGGCCAGCGCACCGGCTGGTACTGGACGGGGCTGCACCAGTGGTTCGGCTACGGGCTGATCGCCGCCGGCTGGGTGCTCACCACGGCCGTCCTCGCCGGGGTCAGCCGCTCGCTCAACCGAAGCTGACGGCACGGCCCCCGGGCGGCCGGCCGCGGTGCGCGGGCCGCCCGGGGATGCCGGGACGCGGCAGTCCCGGACCGCCGCCGCCCGCGGGCAGGCCCGCCTCGCCACAGCTCGGCAGCGCCGGCGCCACGCTCGGCACCCTTCGCTCCTGCAGCAGCCCGGCGGTGCGGTGCCACCACCACGACCCGTCCCGCACACACGCCCCATGCGCGAACACGACCCTCATCGCCGCCTCCACGTCACGCTTTGGCCTCCACGTCACGCCTCGGCTGCCTCGGCCGCCTTCCGGCCAACGGTAGACGCGGCCGCCATGACGAGCAGGGAACTGACGGTCGTTCACGAAAGTCGCGGCCGGGGCCGAATTCCAAGAGCCCTCCGCCGCCGCTGTGCGCGCCGGTCTCCGCGCCGTGCCGGCGGGCCGGCGGCGAGGGCCGCGATGACCAGGGCGATGACCGTGGGGACCAGGAGCAGGCCACCGAACAGACCGCTGTCGTGGGCCGGCGGTATGGTCCCGCGCATGGGAGCGAGCGAGTGGTTGTACTTCGTGCCTTTCCAGCAGAGCGAGCAGGTCGCGTTGGACCGTCTCCGTGCGGAGGTCTTCGCGCGGGATGCCGACTACTACCGGGAGGAAGGCATCGAATCGCCGGCCGCCCTGATGGAGGGCGGTTGGCTGGAGGAGGAGGGGGCTCATTCGGTGCTCGATGTCGACCGCGTGGTCCGCTGCGAGCCCGACACGGAGGAGGCCGGTGACGTGAGGGTGGTCGAAGGACCGGAAGTCGCCGAACTGTTCGGGACGGCGACGCCCTCCCGCCAGACCGTCCAGCAGGCCGTCGACAGCCGTCGCCCTGAGTGGTTCCCCCCGTTCGGCAGGGGCTCCGGCTGCTGCACCATCGTCTACGGCGGCGACAACCGCCCGGAGGCACTGTGCTTCTGGGGCGCCACCGGGGACTGATCCAGGACTGCCGGGCCGGGGGCCTCCTCCTGTGGTCACCAGGTGCGGTGGGCGCGCGGTGCGGCATGGGGGGGTCGGCGGGGCGGTCCGGCAGGAGGGCGTGGATCGTCTTGCCGTGGCCGGCGTCCTGCTCGACGCGCCCCGCACCGTACCGCCGCAGGCGGCACCCCGGGACTGCGACCACGGCCCGGGGGCTGAGCGGCTCCCCCTCGTGCTCGCCCACTGGCGTGGGGACGGCGGCCGGCCGGCCCATCGTCCAGGCCGTCAGACCGCCACCGCGGTCCGGCGGTCCACGGGAACTGATGCGCGTGCGCCTGTCCTCGGGGCGCCGATGCCGCCGTCGGGCCGTGGCCGTCAGCCGGCGGCCAGGATCTCCACACCGTGCGCCCCGATCTGCCGGACGACCGCGTCCTGGGGGTCGGCGTCGGTGATCAGCCCGCTGACCTTCTCCCAGGGCAGCACGCGGAACCGCGAAGCCGTGCCGATCTTCTCGGAGGAGGCGAGGATGTAGGTGTCCGCGGCCCGCGCGGACAGGGCGCGCTTCATCGCGGCCTCCTCGGCGTCCGCGGTGGTCAGCCCCGCTTCGGGGTGCACGCCGGTGACGCCGAGCAGGCAGAGGTCGGCGGAGACGTTCTGCGCGGCCTCGACCGCGGCGGCACCGCAGGCGACCGCCGAGTGCTTGAAGACGCGGCCCCCGAGCAGGAAGAGCTCCGCCTGCGGATGGTCGAGCAGAGCCACGGCGATCGTCGGGCTGTGGGTGATCACGGTGCAGGCCAGGTCCTGCGGGAGCGCGCGGGCGACGGCGAGGGCGGTGGTGCCGCCGTCGAGGATCAGCGTGCCGCCCGGCCGCACCAGAGCGGCGGCCACAGCGGCGACCCTCCGCTTGCCGTCCGGGGCCACGCTCTGCCGGGCGGCGTAGTCCACCACCGCCGGCGAGACGGGAAGCGCGCCGCCGTAGACCCGCTGGCACAGTCCCTCGGCGGCGAGATCGCGCAGGTCGCGCCGCACGCTGTCCTCGGAGATCCCCAGTTCGGCGGCGACGTCCTTGGCGACGATCTTGCCCCGGCGGGCGAGCAGACCGAGCAGGTGGTCGCGCCGTTCAGCAGCCAGCATCCGCATTCTCTCCTGTTCTTGCACGTTTCTGCATGTATGGTAGCGCCCGTGACCGACCACCCCATGCTCATCCTGATCGCCGGCCCCTACCGCTCCGGCACCGGCGGTGACCCGCAGGCCATGGCGGCCAACCTCGCCCGCCTCGAAGCCGCCGCCTGGCCGGTCTTCGCCGCCGGCCACCTCCCCGTGATCGGGGAGTGGATCGCCCTGCCCGTCCTGCGCTCCGCCGGCGCGGGCCCCACCGACCCCCTCGCCGACCAGGTGCTCTACCCGACCGCCGACCGCCTGCTCGCACGCTGCGACGCCGTGCTGCGCCTGCCCGGCGACTCCGCCGGAGCCGACCAGGACGTCGCCACCGCCCGTCGCCGCGGCCTGCCCGTCTACCACGTGGCCGAGATCCCCCGCCGCGCCCCGCAGGAGACCACGTGACGGGCCGCCCCGGCGTCGACACCCCCGACCACCGCGGCCGCACCGGCCTCGACCGCGCCGGACGCGGCCTGGACCGCAACCCCGGCATCCGGGTGCGCGACGTCGAGCTCACCTCCCAGGGCTGGCACGTCCTCAGGCGCACCACCTTCGACTACCGCCGCCGCGACGGGCGCTGGGAGACCCAGCAGCGCGAGACCTACGACCGCGGCGACGGCGCCGTCGTCCTGCCCTACGACACCCGGCGCCACCGTGTCCTGCTCACCCGCCAGTTCCGCTACCCGGCCTACGTCAACGACCACCCCGACGGCATGCTCGTCGAAGCCGCCGCAGGGCTGCTCGACGCGGACGACCCGCCCGCCGCCGTCAGACGCGAGTGCGCCGAGGAACTCGGCGTCACCCTCGGACCGCTCACCCACGTCCTCGACGCCTACATGAGCCCCGGCTCCGTCACCGAACGCCTCCACTTCTTCGCCGCCCCCTACACCCCGGCCGACCGGACCGGGACCGGCGGCGGAGTCGAGGAGGACGGCGAGGACATCGAGGTCCTCGAACTGCCCTTCGCCGAGGCCCTCGCCATGACCCGCGACGGACGCATCACCGACGGGAAGACCATCCTGCTCCTGCAGTGGGCGGCCCTGGACGGGCCCTTCGCCCCCGCGGCGGGCGGCCGCTGACAGCGCGGCCCGCCCCTCCCCCGCCGAGCCCGCCGCACGAGGTCGCGCTCCGGCAGGTCACGCCCGGGAGGGCGGCGCGGACGCCGGCCCCGCTGCTTCGCCGGCCCGGCCGCGTGGGACGCGAGTGTGCGTCCCCCCGCGGATCCCACCGTGGATTCCACCGCGGATTCCACCCGTCGCCGGGCCCACCGGCGGGCCGGGCCGGCACGCCGCGGCGGGATCCCAACACCTGTGCCCTGCCCGGCCGTCAGCGGGTTCCCGGTCTTGCCGGACACCCCTTCCTTCCACAGGATCTTGACTACGCTGGCCGTGGCCGTGGCCACGGCCCACGACCGAACGAGGGGGGTACACCCATGCCGTACGAGACCGGCGCGAAGGTGAAGCTGACCAGGGATGTGCAGGTCACCGCGGACGACACGGCGGCCAGGATCGGCCTTCCCGGTCCGCTGTCCCTGACCGAGGGCCTGGTAGGCATCGTCACGGGCTCGGCGAAGGAGGCCCGCGGCGGAATGGCCCAGGACGCGCTCACGGCCTTCGACCAGCATGTCCGCCCGGGCCAGTTCGACGCCTTCACGGCCGGCCTGCTCAACAACCTCCGTCAGCAGATCGTCCAGCACGGGGCGTTCGACGCCGCAGCCGGCACCCGGGTCAGGTACAGGGTGCGCTTCGAGAACGGGTTCGTCCTCGACGGCCTCGAGGAGGACTGGCTGACCGGAGCCTGAGCACCTGCCACTGCGCCCCCGCCGGCCGGCGGGGGCGCAGTGGTCTCCGCGGCCGGTTGCCGCGGGCCTCAGGCCTCGTGGAGGAAGTGGCTGCGGCCGCTCTCCCGCCGCAGGCAACGGCCTTCCCTCCGCTGCTCGACTCCCCGGGCCCGGACGCCGAGCAGCCCGACGGGATGCCACCCGCCGCACCGGCCGCCGTTCCCCCGTGGGCGGCCCGTTGCCTTGCAGCCCGGTCAAAAGTGCGCCAGCAGTTCCGGGAAGCTCGGCAGTTGCAGGGTCGCGGCGTGCTCGCCGAACTCCTCGTGCTCCAGCACCCAGGTGTGCTCGTGCGGGATGAACACCGCGTTCAGGCCCGCCCGGCGGGCCGGGATGATGTCCGACTTGGGCGAGTTGCCGATCATCCAGGTGCGCTCGGGGGGAAGCGACAGCTCGGCCACCAGGCGGCGGTAGGTGTCGACGTCCTTCTCCGCCACGATGTGGATGCCGTCGAAGTGGTGGGCGATCGAGGACTGTTCGACCTTGCGCCGCTGCTCGTCCTGGTCGCCCTTGGTGAGCATGAGCAGGCGGTGCCGACCGGCGAGCTGCACCAGGGTGTCGGCGACGCCCGGGATGAGCTCCACCGTCCGGCTCGTCAGGGGCCGCAGCAGCTCGTCGATCCGGTCCCGGTCCTCGGCGGTCGGTGTCCGCCCGTGCCACTGCTCCAGGCACTCGGTGAGGTTGTGGCGGAACACCGCGGCCCCGTAGCCGAGGGTCAAGGCGTTCGCCGCCTCCACCTTGTCCAGCAGCGCCCGCGCGCCCGGCCGGTCCTGCGGGGTGGCGGCCACCCAGTCGAGAAAGCCGTCGATCACGCGCTCGAAGAGCACGTTGTTCTCCCACAGCGTGTCGTCGGCGTCGAAGACAAGCACCTGGTCACCGGTCACGGTCGTCCCCCGTCGGTCCATGACGGTCCGTCGGCCGGTGAGCCGGCCGGGCCGTCGTTCTCCAGCAGTTCGGCCACGCGTGCCAGCGACTCCCTCAGGGCCTCGCCCCGTGCCGCCTCGCGGGCCTCCCCGAGCGGCAGCCACCGTACGCGGGCGGAGGGCCGCTCCGGGCGGACGGCGGACGGCGTACGGGTGGCGAGCACGAACCGGAGGTCGGCGTGCTCGTGTGCGGGCTCGCTCGCGGATGCGGGCACCGGCAGCACCACCACCTGGAGGAGCCGTGCGGTCGGCCAGAAGGCGAGGTCGGGCAGGTTGGTCTCCTCGCGGGCCTCGCGCAGCGCGATCTGTGCGGGGAACTCCTCGCCCGGGTCGCCGTGCCCGCCGACCTGCAGCCAGTCCTGCTGACGCTCGTGCCAGCGCAGCAGGACCTCCCGCCCGGCGGGGTGCACGATCACCGCGGACGCCGTCAGGTGCAGGGGCCGTGCACGGTCGTAAGGGTCACCGGCCGTGGCGAGCGGCGCGATGCGGGCGAGGTCCGCGGCCTCCTTCTCGCTCCGCGGCCGGAACTCCGCTAACAGCTCGGCGGCCGTCCGGAGCTTCCCTGACATGTCGGTGCCGGTCACGCGTCCTCATTTCCGTCTTCCCGCGGGCGGTCGGCCCGCGGTGTCCGAACCTAACTCAGACCGTGAAACCCGGGTACCGAATATCTGCCGGTCGTATCCGTGCAGTTGGACGCCCGAAGCGCCCGGCCCGCCGGTCCGCGAGGCCCGGCCGAAGAGGCGCACCGGCGGCAACCCCCCGGACGCGGGAACCCGGCCCCCGGAGCCGTCGTCCTGGAACCGCAGCCGGCACTTGACCGACCGTCACGACTCCTGCGGGCGGGGCGCATGCACGCCCCCGGCCTGTCGCGGTCGCGAGTGCGTCAGACGGAGAACGTGAGCGGGTCGCCGGGCTGGCAGTCGAGTTCGCGGCAGATCGCGCTGAGGGTGCTGAAGCGGATCGCCTTGGCGCGGTCGTTCTTGAGGATGGAGAGGTTGGCGACGGTCACGCCGACCCGGGCTGTTTCCCGGCGCACCCGGATCCCCGTTCGTCGGCCGGGGATCCGAACCGGGATCCGAACCGCCGGAGACCGGGGATCTGAACCGCCGGACGTATGCGCAGCGTTGTCAGGTACGGGGCCGCCGAACGGAGGGCTCCATTCCATCGGCGGGGCGGGGACCGGTACCGCGCGCCGCCACGACACCAGCCCGGGAGCGGTCAGGACCGCTTCGGGGCGAGGAGGAACGCCATGGCCATCCGCAGGACGTCCGAGCGGCTCGTCGCACTCGTAACCGCCGCGACCGCCCTGGCCGGCGTCATCGGCCTCACCACCGCCACCAGCGCGTCGGCCGACGTCAGCGGCGAGTGGAACTGCTCGCGCAACCCGAGCGGCTGGGACCACATGGAGTGGGGCAACTGCCTGCTCCCCGGCGACACGCTGGTCTCCGGCAACGGCGACCAGCGGCTCGTCTACCAGAAGGACGGCAACCTCGTGCAGTACGACGAGAGCGGCTACGCGGTCTGGAACACCGGGACCACCAACACCGCGCCCGGCAAGGTCATCATGCAGTACGACGGCAACTTCGTCGTCTACGACACCTTCAGGAAGGCCCGGTGGGCCTCGGGCACCGCCCTCGGCTGCAAGCCGAGCGCCAACTGGGTGCGCCTGCAGAACGACGGGAACCTGGTCGTCTACCGCCCCCACGGCGACGGCCCGTGGACCCCCGTCTGGTCCTCCCTCCACGGCCGGGTCGGCACCTGCTGACCTGACCCGACCTGCCGGAGACCCGGTGCCGGCGGCCGTCCCGGAAACGGCCGCCGACACCGGCACCCGGCGCAGGCACCCGGCGCAGGCACCGTCGCCGGGATGTCGGACGCCGACCGTGCCGCACGAGGCCGGGGAGCGTCGCGCGGCGGCGGGGACCTCGACCACCCGCAGGCCGGAGCCGGCCGAACTGCACGAAGGACGCAGGCGCAGGCCCGGCCACCGTGTGCACCCGGGCGTGTCGTCGGGGTGGCCCGGCGGCGGGTGGTGCACCGTCGGTTGCGTGACGACGACTGCGCAGCGCCCGCTCCCGGCGCCGGCCCGGGGGATGGTGCGGATCCCGGGCGGGTCCTTCCCGATGGGTTCGAACGGCTTCTATCCGGAGGAACGGCCGGTGCACCCGGTGGTCGTGGACGGCTTCTGGATGGACGAGCATCCGGTCACGGTGGCCGCGTTCCGCCGCTTCGTGAAGGCGACGGGCTACGTGACCGTGGCCGAGCGTTCCCTGGACCCGGCGGACTACCCCGGTGCGGACGCGGCCGCCCTGGTGCCCGGTGCGCTGGTGTTCCGGATGACGGCCGGTCCCGTGGACCTCGACGACTGGCACCGGTGGTGGAGCTACCTCCCCGGCGCGTCCTGGCACCACCCGCAGGGTGCGGGCCGCAGCCTGAACGGGCGTGAGCGCCACCCGGTCACCCAGGTGGCCCACGAGGACGCCCTGGCGTACGCCGCGTGGGCGGGCAAGGACCTGCCGACGGAGGCGGAATGGGAGTTCGCGGCCCGCGGCGGCCTCGATGCGGCCGTCTTCCCGTGGGGTGACGACTTCACGCCGAAGGGCCGCCGGATGGCGAACACCTGGCACGGCCGCTTCCCGTGGGAGTACCTGCCCGCGGGGAGGACGAACCCCGGCCCCGGAACCACCCCGGTCGGCTCGTACCCGCCCAACGGCTTCGGCCTGTACGACATGGCGGGCAACGTGTGGGAGTGGACCGCGGACCACTACACCACCCGCCATCGCGACCCCGCGCCCAGCGCCTGCTGCGCGCCGCGCAACCCCCGCGTCGACGCCCCGCCGCCGGACGGCCCCGGCGCCCCGCCCCCGGAGCGGTTCCCGCGGCGGGTGATCAAGGGCGGCTCACACCTGTGCGCGCCGAACTACTGCCTGCGCTACCGCCCGGCGGCCCGTCAGGGGCAGAGCGAGGACACCGCGACCTGCCACCTGGGTTTCCGCTGCGTCGTGCGCTGACCGGCGGCCGGCCGCCCGGCCCGGGCGCGCCCCGACCGTTCACCCGGCCGTTCACCCGGCCGGCCCACGTGTCCTGCGTGCCGCCCGGCCCGCCACCGGACGCCGGTCAAGCATGGTCGGGCAAGCCCGTGCCGGTTCGCGGCGCGGGGTGTACTGACGGAAGGCGGGACCCGTGGCTTCGACATTCCGCGGTGTGGTGAACCTGGACGTGCGGGACTCGGTGCCGGACTGGTCGGCGTACGAGCAGCCGAAGGCTCCCGAGGGGTCGCCGAACGTCGTGTACGTCGTGCTGGACGACGTCGGGTTCGGTGCGATGAGCTGCTACGGCGGGCCGATCGAGACGCCCAACATCGACCGGCTCGCCGCGCAGGGCCTGCGCTACTCGCAGTGGCACACCACCGCGCTGTGCTCGCCGACCCGTTCGGCGCTGCTGACCGGCCGCAACCACACCACCAACGGCATGGCGTGCATCAGCGAGGCCGCGATCGGCTTCCCGAACGCCAACAGCCACATCCCGCCGGAGTGCGCGACGCTGGCCGAGGTCCTGGTCGAACGCGGCTACAGCACCGCGATCACCGGCAAGTGGCACCTGTGCCCGGAGGACGAGATGAACCTCGCCTCCACCCGCCGCAGCTGGCCGCTCGGCCGCGGCTTCGAGCGCTTCTACGGCTTCCTCGGCGCCGAGACCAGCCAGTGGTACCCGGACCTCGTCCACGACAACCACCCCGTCGAACAGCCCGCCACCCCCGCGGAGGGCTACCACTTCGGCACCGACATCACCGACAAGGCCATCCAGTACCTCGACGACGTCAAGGCCATCGCCCCCGAGCGGCCCGTCTTCCTCTACTACGCGCCGGGCTGCGCACACGCCCCGCACCAGGCGCCGAAGGAGTGGATCGACCGCTACCGGGGCCGCTTCGACGCGGGCTACGAGGCGATGCGCGAGGAGGTCCTGGCCCGGCAGAAGGAACTCGGCCTGGTACCCGCCGACACCGAGCTGCCGCCGCTGAACCCGATCGGCACGCCGGAGACCCGCACCGGGCCGGGCGGCGAACCGTTCCCCGCCCTGGACTACACCCGGCCGTGGACGGAGCTGAGCGCGGACGAGCGGCGCCTGTTCGCCCGGATGGCCGAGGCCTACGCCGGGTTCCTGTCGCACTGCGACGACCAGGTCGGCCGGCTCGTCGCCTACCTGGAGGACATCGGCCAGCTCGACAACACGATCTTCGTGGTGGTGTCCGACAACGGCGCGTCCGGCGAGGGCGGCCCGAACGGCTCGGTCAACGAGAACAAGTTCTTCAACAACGTCGCCGACGACATCGACGACAACATGGCCATGATCGACAAGATCGGCGGCATCGAGACGTACGGCCACTACCCGAACGGGTGGGCGATGGCCTTCAACACGCCGTTCAAGATGTGGAAGCGCTACTCCTTCAACGGCGGCACCTGCGACCCGTGCATCGTCTCCTGGCCGGCCGGCATCGCGTCCCGGGGCGAGGTCCGCAGCCAGTACCACCACGCCGTCGACATCGTCCCCACCGTCCTGGACTGCCTCGGCCTGGAGATGCCCGAGGCCGTCCGCGGGCACGTCCAGGTCCCGCTGCAGGGCGTCAGCATGCGCTACTCCTTCGACGCGGCCGCCGTGCCGTCCGCCCGCACCACGCAGTTCTACTCGATGCTCGGCACCCGCGGCATCTGGCACCAGGGCTGGAAGGCCGTCACCACCCACCCCGCGATCAGCGGCTGGGGCAACTACGGCCAGGACACCTGGGAGCTCTACCACACCGACGAGGACCGCTCCGAACTCCGCGACCTCGCCCGGCAGGAACCCCAGCGCCTCACCGAGATGATCGGCCTGTGGTTCTACGAGGCCGGCGTCAACCAGGCCCTGCCGCTGGACGACCGCTCCGCACTGGAGATCCTCTCCACCCCCCGCCCGAAGCTCACCCCGCCCCGCAACCGCTACACCTACCGGCCCGGCGGCTCCGAGGTCCCCGAGGCGGTCGCGGTCAACATCCGCAACCGCTCCTACGCCATCGGCGCCCTCGTGGACATCCCCGGCCCGGGCGCCTCCGGTGTGCTCTTCGCCCACGGCGGCCGCTTCGGCGGACACGCCCTGTTCGTCCGCGACAACCGCCTGCACTACGTCTACAACTACCTCGGCACCGACCACCAGCTGATCACGGCCACGCAGGAGCTCCCGGTCGGCGAGCAGCTCATCCTCGCCGCGGCCTTCGACAAGGACGGCGAGGTCTCGCCCGGCGTCGCCACCGGCATCCTCAGCCTCTACCACGACGACCACAAGGTCGGCGAAGGCCGCATCAAGACCCAGCCCGGCCGCTTCACCCTCGCCGGCGAGGGCCTCAACGTCGGCCGCGACAGCGGCGAGGCCGTCACCGACCACTACCCCGGCACCGCCCCCTGGGCCTTCACCGGCGCGGTGCTCCACCGCGTCGCCGTCGACGTCAGCGGCGAACCGTACATCGACCTGGAGGCCGAGGCGCAGGCCATGCTCGCCCGCGAGTAGGCCCCCGGACAGGCAGCCGGCCGAAGCGGCGGGCCAAGGCAACGGAGGGTCGTGGCAGCGGGGGCCTGCCACGACCCTCCCCGGGCGAACCCCGCGAAGCCCGGCCGCCGCCGACCGCGCCCCGCGGGGCCGCGCACGAACGCCACCACCGTGACGGCGCCGGCGCCCCCGGGTCCGCGCGCGGAACGCGCTGTCGGCCCGCCGCGAGAGGATGCCGGCATGACGATCACACCCCGGCTGGTGGCCAGGTACCCGTTCCCGGACCGGGACGGCGCCCGGACCTTCGTCGACCCCACCGGCCCCGCCCCCCGTCTGGAGGTCCGCGGCGCCGGGTCGCTGCGCATCTACGACTTGAAGGAACAGGCGGAACTGACAGCCGAGTTCCCGGCCCCGCCGCCCGGCCGGTGGTCGATGGAGTGGACGGCTCCCGACCTGTCGTTCGCCGTCTTCGGCACCGCGACGGAGTACGTCGCGGTCGCCCGGGACGGCACGACGTTGTGGAAGCAGCCGTACGGCACGTGGGACGTGGGCCGCTGGGGCTACCTGGACTTCTCGACGACCGGGGCCGCATCCCGCCCCGCCGCCACCGGCTCCTCGGCGGGCGGCCCCGGCCAGGACCTCCGGATCTGGTTGCGGCTCCCCTCCGGACTGCCCGACAGCACCCTGATCCTCACCCTGGACGCCGAGGGGACGGTACTGGCACGGAGCGTGCTCCCGTGCGGCGGCTACGAACGGTTCGTCAGCCTGCTCTGGGACGAGAACGACGAGGTCTGCGGCGTGACCGTCTCCGAAGGGCGGGCGGCGCTCACGCGCTACGAGGCGCGGTGGCAGTCCGGGGCCATCGTCCTGGGCGGGCTGTTGCCGCAGGACCGGGGCGCCCTCCTCTGGAGCGAGCGCGAGTACCTGGGCACGGACGCGGGGAACACCCGCTGCATGAGCGTCGACCGGAGGGGACGGGACGTCAGCTGGCACAGCCTCCCCACGTACCGGGTCACCGCCTCGCTCGGCCTGGGCGACTTCCCGGCCCCCGGCACCGGCGACTGCTCGGTGCACAACGCCCCGTACATCTCCTCCTCCTCAAGCGGGTTCGTGGACGACGACACGGCGTTGGTGACGCTCTACAACCCGTACGACGAGGCCGCGGTGTACATGTTCGGCAGAGACGGCTGGAGGGAGCACAGCCACTGGCTCGCCGACCCCGCCACCGGCGCCCTGCACGGCCGCATCGAGTACCCGATGGCCGAGGTCGACAACGTGACGCTGGTCGGCGACGGCACCTGGATCACCGAGGAATGGGACGCCTACTACCGCTGGCGGCGCTGAACTCGTAGTCGACACCGGCCCCGCGGCGACGCGCCCGCGACCCCGGATCCCGGGCCGGGGT
>NZ_JBHJUK010000146.1:0-2637 GCF_042266225.1 Kitasatospora sp. NPDC056181 | reverse complement strand
CTTACCTCGTCGCCCCCCCCGCCCCCGCGGCCCCGCCCCCGCCCCCCCCCCCCCCGGCGGGGTGGCGCGCGCGCCGGTAGCCGTGCCGGCCGGGCGGCACACCTGCCCGGCGCCGGCCCTCGTCGTTTGATCGCGGGGTCCATCGGGGAGTCCGGCGACGGTCCCGGGAGGCGCAGGCGTTCCTGCTCAGCCGTGCAGGCCCCAGTCGTCGAGGCCGGAGTAGACGACGGCGGTCCGGTATCCCGGTCCGGCGAAGCACTCGGCCTCGCCCGTGTAGACCGCGACCAGCGAGTCCGTGCCTCGCCACCACCCGTCAGCCAGCCCTTCCACTTCCGGAACCGGCTCGTGGCGCCCGAGTTGGATGCCGTCGACGTCCTCGCCGGTGACCTTGGTGATCTGCTTCGCGCACAGGGCCGCGTGATGGGCGAGCGCGACCGACTCGATCCATCCCTCGACGCTCGCATGCAGCGGCACCCATCGCTCTGCGTGGATACCGAACTCACCGCGGGGGCCGATCATGAAGGAGTAGGGGAGCGCGGTCCGCTGATCCCCCGCCTCGAACCACCATCCTCCGGACGGCTCCGCCTCCGGCACGTAGGGGCTGAGCATCCTAGGACCGCCGTCATACGTCGGTGCCGGCGGCAGGACCAGGCCGCCCCACCGCTCCTCGAACGCCACGACCCTGTCGCATTCCGATTCCGGGATCCCGAACTCCAACCAGCGGTCCCGGTACTGTGCGACCCCCGGGCCTTCGACCCGCAGGCCGTGCACCTGGACGAAGTACCGGGCCCGCCGGGAGAGCCCGTCAGGCGCATCAGCGAGGTAGCGGTTCACCCCGTGGACGCTACACAGCTCTGGCAGGTGGGCAGGCGCCAGCCTCCGAAACGACGGCCCCGGGCGGCCTTTCGCCGCTCCCCCGCCGGGGCAGTGATCGTCACGGAATGTGTGCCGCAGTCAAAACCGGGGAGCGTCAAGACCGTTACCTGGGTGCGCGCGGGTTGGTCCGTTCGTAGACGGCTCCTCCGGGGATGAACCATCCCGCCTTCTTCCGGACGGCCGGGCTCGGGTCCTGGGCGTGCGACGCCTGCAAGGCTGCGACGGCCCGGGCGTCGGCATGGGAGAACTTGCCAACGAGCTCGGCGGCCCTTGCCCGGACCCCTGGGTCGGGGTCGGAGGCCAGGTGCCGCAGTGCGGGTTCGAGGACCCGGTCCGCGCCCGGTGCGCAGGTGTCGCCCTTGCACCGGTCGCACGCCAGGGCGTGGAAGGCGGCGATCCGGACCCGGGCGTCGGGATCGTCGGCCATCGTGATGAGCCGGCCCATGGACTCGGTGTCGACCAGGTGGTCCAGAAGCCGGCAGCAGCCCTCGCGGACGGCGGCGCTTTCGTGGGACAGGCCGGCGCGGACGGCGCCGACCGCCTCCTCCTTGCGCCGCAGCAACTCCCGGTAGGCCGCCACGGCGCGCTGCGGGTCGCCCAAGCACGAGACGAGGGCTTCGTTGTCGGTCCTGACGAATCCGAGCATGACCCTACTGTCGAACCACGCGGCACGGTCAGGCAACGGGATTTCGGCTCGGCGGAGGGACGTTCGCCCTGGTGCCGCCCGGCGTGCCGTCAGGGTCGGACGCCTGTGAGCAGACACGGACCGTCAGCGGCGGCTGCGGCCACGGGCGCGTGAGACCGTCCGGCGGGGGCGGTCAGGCGGCTCGGCAGAGCTCCGCACGGCCGGCCGCGGCGCCGGGGCGGGCCGCACTCGTGTGCAGGGCAAGGGCGGTGCGGACGGCGGGCGCGGCCTGCGAGCGGCTGCGCGCGAAGACGACGAGGCGCAGCATGGTGAACCGTGCGACGCCGGTGAGTGCGGAGGCCGTCAGGTAGACGGCCTGTTCGAGGACTGCGCCGGGTGCGGCCACCAGTTGTTGCAGGGCGAGCATCGCCGTGCAGGTGACGGCGTAGGCGGCCGCTGCGGAGCCGGCCGACTGCGCGTGCTGGCGCCGGGTCGCTCGCCCGCCGGCGCCGAAGGTGAAGCGGGCGTGCAGCTCGGTGGCGAGGAGCGTGGAGACCACGGTGACCAGGGCGTTGGCCAGGGCCCAGGGGATCCGGGAGGCGAGGGCCGCCACGGTGAGGCTGGAGGCGAGCCCCACCCCGCCGCCGCAGAGCACGAAGCGGGCGAAGGCCGTGAACGCGCCGGGTGCCGCCTGCTGCCGGTTCTGGGCCGTCTTCATGATCCGCCCCCCTCTTTCTTGATGACTCACCACGTGGAATGCGCGCCCCCCGGCCTGCGGGGCCGGGGGCGGCGTGTCGGCGCGGGCGCCCGGGCCGGGTCAGACGGTGCGGGCGGTGATGTTGCCGTAGGAGGTGGTCGCGGTGATGGCCAGGCCGGCGGCGGCGTCGGTGTTGTGCAGCGTGTTGTGGATCCGGCCGTAGGCGGTGCCGGCGTCGAGGGTGGCGCAGACGCCGCGGGCGGCGCCGACCGTGATGTCGCCGTGTTCGGTGCGCAGTGTGAGGGTGCCGCCGGTGGCTTCGGTGATGGTGAGGTCGCCGCTTCGGGTGGTGAGGTGGGCGGGGCCGGTGAGGCGGCCGAGGCGGATGTCGCCGGCCTGGAGGGTGAGGCGGGCGCCGGCGCTCTCCTCCAGGTCGACG
>NZ_JBHJUK010000145.1:0-21533 GCF_042266225.1 Kitasatospora sp. NPDC056181 | reverse complement strand
GTCCGGGACGACGCCGCGTCGGCGGGTGCGGCGTGGGCGGCAGGTGCGGCATGGGCGGCAGGTGCGGCATGGGCGGCAGGTGCGGCATGGGCGGCAGGTGCGGCATGGGCTGCGGGCGCGGCATGGGCTGCGGTGGCCGCGGGGAGCGCGGTGGCGAGCGCCAGGGCGGGTATCGCGAGCAGACCGAGAGTGCGGCGGGGCGTGGGCATGGGGTGCCTTTCCGGGCCTGGACGCAGGGGCCCGGAGGGCGTCGGCAACGGCCGGGCAGCCCTCGGAGCTCCGGCCCGCAGACCACGACGGGAGGAGGGGTGACAAACCTCCGCCGACGGGTACTCGGGCTCGCCGCCGACGTGGTGTCGGCGGCCTACCGTTGCGGGTCAGCGCCGGATTCGGACCGGACTTCCCCCATCGGCGGAGTCAGAACATGACGGTTCATCATGGCGAAACGGAAAAGATCCGGTCAAGGGATGGTGCGTCACATCACGGTGCTCGCCGCCATCATCCGTGCCACCCGGCACCGAACCGTCCGGCTGCGCCGCGGTGGCCCCTGGGGCCCGGCCGGGTGGCGCAACCGGCGGGGACCGATGGCCGCACCCGGCGCGGGCGAGGCATTTGTACAGGTCTAGACTCATATGATGTGACTAACACTCAGATATCCGACCTGATCCGCCATGTACGGGAGAACTCCCCCTTCTACCGCGACCTCTACGCCGGCCTCCCGGACGACCTGACCAGCCCCGCCGACCCCACCGGCCTCACCGCACTGCCGCTGACCGACCACACCGCCTACTGGGCGGCCCACGGCATCGACCGCAGCCGGGTGCTCACCGGACCGCACGACGACGGGATCGTCTTCAAGACCGGCGGCACCACCGGGGCGCCGCGCGTGTCCATGTACACCCGCGCGGAGTGGCGCCGCATGAGCCGGACGTTCGGCGGCGGCCTGCCGGCCGCCGGGCTGCGGGCCGGGGACCGGGTCGCCAACCTGTTCTACGCCGGGGAGCTCTACTCCAGCTTCGTCTTCACCCTCAACTGCCTGCAGGAGGCACCCGTCCCCACGGTCCAGCTGCCGATCGGCGGTGCCGCGCCGCTGGACGCCACCATCCAGGCCCTGCGCGACTTCTCCGCAACCGTGGTCGCCGCGCCGCCCACGTCGCTGTGCCGGCTGGCCCGCGAGGTCGTCGACACCGTCGGGACCCTGCCGGACGTCCGCGTCGCGCTCTTCGCCGGCGAGGCCTGCTACCCGGACCAGGTGGCACTGCTCACCACCGCCTTCCCCCACGTGAGCGTCCGGTCGATCGGTTACGCCAGCGTGGACGCGGGCGTCCTGGCCGGTCCGGTGGCCGGGGAACCGGACAGCCGGGTGCACGAGGTCTTCACGGCGGACAAGGTGGTGGAGCTGCTCGACCCGGAGACCGGCGAGCCGGTCGAGGAGGAGGGCCGGCCCGGCCGCGTGGTCGCCACCGATCTGGTCCGTCGCCTGATGCCGGTGATCCGCTACCCGGTCGGCGACCTCGCCGAGTGGGTCGACTTCCCCCGGCGCCGCCTGCGGCTGCTGGGGCGCTCGGAGGAGGGCGCCCGGGTCGGGGTGGTCACCGTCTACCTGGAGGACCTGCGCGCCCTGCTGGCCGCGGCCGGCGGGGACGGCCCGGTCGTCGGCCATCAGGTGGTCCTGCGGCACCGGGCCGAGCGGGACGAGCTGGTACTGCGGCTCGCCGCTCCCGGCGGGGAGGATCCCGCCCTGGCACGGGAGTTGACCGCCCGTCTCGGAGCGACCCGGCCGATGTTCGCCGACCACGTCCGCAGGGGACTGATCCACCCGCTGGCCTTCGAATGGGTCGCCCCGGACGGCCTCGCGGTCAACTCCCGTACCGGCAAGCTGATCCGTCTCCTCGACGAGCGGATGGGGTAGCTCCCGCAGCATCCGTGGTGCGGTGCTGCGGGAGCCACGGGCCGGCAGCCGCCCCCGTCCCCTAGCGGTTGCGGGCCCGGCGGTCGACGACGGCGAGGAGCTTGCCGCTGGCGGCCGTCCGCTCGAAGTCCTCGGCGGGGGCGTGCTCCACGGACAGCTCCACCAGACGGTCGCGCACCACGGCGGCGGCCAGGTCCGGGTAGGCGTCGAGGAACTCCCGTACCGCGTCCGGCTGTTCGCCCGCACCCAGGCCTCCGCCGGGGCGCGGCCGTCCACCCGGGCGCGGGTCCCCGCCCGCGTCCGGGTGCGAGCGGTCCGCCTCCAGGCGGACGGTCAGCGTCTCCCGGGCGCTGTGCTCGTCCTCGTCGAGGAGCAGCTGGAGGGCTCCGTGGTGGTCCAGCCGCTCCTCGGCCGCCAGCACGAAGCGACGGTAGTTGAGGAAGTGGCTGCCGCTGCGGAAGATGTCGCCGAAGCGGCCGAGGAGTTCGAACCGCGGGGTGCGCCGCCCGCAGGGGCAGGCGCCGTCCACCCAGCGGCCGAGGTCGCCGATCTCGTAGCGGTCCAGGCGCTGGCCGCGCCTGCTGTGCGCGGTGAAGACCAGCCTCCCGGCCTCGCCCGGATCGGCCGGGCGGTCCTCCTCCAGGTCGAGGATCTCCAGTGTCTGGAGTCCGCTGAACAGGTGGTGCACCCGTCCCCCGGCGTCCGGGCACTGGTAGCCCAGCGGGCCGGCGTCGACACTGCCGTACGCGGCCGAGCGGATCAGCTCGACGCCGAACTCCTCACGCAGCCACGTCTGCTGGCGCTCGGGGAAGTGCTCTCCGCCGTAGAAGAGCTTGCGCACCCCGCGGTACCCGCGGAGCACGTCCGCGCCCTCGGTGAAGACCCGCAGCAGGTAGTTCGGCATGCCGAAGAGGGTGTCCACCCGGTGCTCGACGATCGAGCGGGCGACGGCCGCGTGGTCGTCCTGGGCGGCCATGGGGAACTGCACCGCGCGCAGGTTCTCCAGGACCGAGTAGAAGCTCAGGAAGCCGCCGTAGAGCTGGCCTCCGAAGAAGAGGTTCATCGCCCGGTCGGTGCGCGGGTCGAAGCCCGCCGCCAGCACCCCCTCGGCCCCGTGCCGCATGTGCTCGTGGTAGTCGTCCCAGCTGAAGGCCGACAGCTTGGGCGCGCCGGAGCTGCCCCCGCTGCGGAAGAACACCTCGGCCCGGCCGAGGTCGCCCTGCAGCTGTTCGAAGTCGGTCTTCGCGGTCACCGGCACCGGCGGGGGCGTGAGCTCCCGGGCGCCGACCAGGTCGTCGAGGCAGGCGTCGGAGGCGAAGCGGGCGTCCAGCTGGACGTCCACCCGGCGGCTGTAGCGCTGCAGCGCGTACACGCCGTCGTGCGGCTCGCCGTCGTAGCTGTCCAGCATCCGCCCGGGGACGGTGACCCGCTGGACCCCGGCGGCCAGGACCGCCCCGGCCAGCTCGGCGGTGTCGCGGCGGGAGGCGCCGATGCCGGCGGTCTGCAGGTAGCGGCGCATCGGGCGCAGCACCTCGCCGATCCGCTTGCGCGGCAGTGGCTTGACCCAGACGGTCCGGTGCAGCGGCGAGGCCCGCAGGGCGACGCGGGTGTCGGCCAGGACGTGCCAGCGGGCGGCGGGGTCGGCGTGCACCTTGGTGAGGCCCAGGTGCTCCTCCAGCCGGGCCACCAGCACGGTGTTGGTGATCTCGGCGCTCTCCAGCAGCTCCGGCTCGGCCGCGGCGGGCGGCTGGGCCGCGAGGACGGCGGCGAAGCGCTCGGCGAAGGCGAAGAGCCGGTCCTGGTCCTCGGTGTCGAGGTAGATCACCTGGGGGCTGGCGCAGGCCTGCTGCTCCAGGCGGCAGATGTCCTGCGCGATGCCCGCGAGCACCTCGGGATCGGACCAGGCGTCGGCGGTGAGGTAGGCGAAGGAGAGCTTGGGGCCCCAGTCGACCAGCCGGCAGCCGGGCGGGGTGAGGGCGGCGATGGCGTTCACCGCCTCCTCCCCGCCCCAGGCGGCGACCGCGTCGGCAGCGCCGCAGAGCCGGGCCAGCCAGTCGGTGCGGGACGAGGGGAAGCCCAGCACCACGGTGCGCGCCGCGATGGCGCCGGTCGGGTCGAGCGCGGCCAGGTCGGCGAGCAGGGCGTGGGTGAAGCGGCTCCCGCCGCTGGTCTTGACGATGTTGAGGTTGCCCGCGAGCAGGCCCTCGACCACGCTGAGCGCCCCGGCGGCGGGGGCATTGCCCGGGGCGATGTGCACCAGCAGGCCGACCGGCAGCCAGCCCTCGAAGATCTCCCGGCGGAAGTCGAAGCGGGCCAGCCGTCCGGGGTCGATCCCGCCGAGCTCGCGGGTGACCTTGGTCTCCAGGGCCTCGCGGCCGAGCGCCTCGGTGAGGTCGTGCAGGGTGCGATCGCGCTCCGCGGGGCCGACGCCCGAGTCGTCGAGCAGCCGGGCGAGCCGGCGGTGCTGCTCGCTCGCGGGGTCGGCGAGGACGCCGGCGATCCGGTCGCAGGCGGCGAGCACGGTCAGCGGGCTGAGCGGGACGGCGAGGGCCTCGGTGGCGCAGGTGTCGAGCTCCGCGAGGCGTCGCCCGGCTTCGGTGTCGTCGACCCAGGTGCCCTGCCAGTAGTGCCGGTCGGGGATCGCGTCGGGCGCCGCGTCGGGCGTCGCGTCGGGCGTCGTGTCGGGCGTCGTGGGGCTGGTCATGAGGCCTTCTCGGTCTTGAGGAGTTCGGCGGCGGCGATGGCGCAGCTGCGGTTGCGGCTGAGGCCGGCCCGGCCGTGCACGGTGAACCAGGGGGTGGGAAGTGCGCAGCCGCACTCCTCGGGCGCGTGCTGGGTGACCAGGTCGCCCATGAGGACGGACTGGGCGGGCACCGAGGTGATGTACGGCGAGACGAACTGCGCGTAGCCCGGCTCGCCGTACGGCAGCGGTGTCAGGTCGCGCACCGAGCGGACCAGCATCCGGGCCCAGACCGGCACGTGCAGCCGGTGGTTGGGGCACTCCATGTGCAGGACGGAGTGTTCGGCGGCGCCGAAGCCGTCGCGGATCCGGTCGTCCGGGATGCCCAGCTGATCGTGGATCCGCCGGTAGAGCTCGGGCTTGGCGACCTGCTGGTCCGCGTGGCCCTTCCAGCCGCCGCCGAAGACGACCAGCGAGCGCGGGGAGAGCTCCAGCGGGCCGATGCCCAGGTCGCGCATCCGGTCCAGGGTGAAGGAGAGGAAGGCGGGGAAGCCGAGGATCCGCACCGGGGCGCCCTCCTCGGCGTAGCGGATCAGGGTGCGGACGCAGCCGAAGGGGTCGAACTCGTGGGCGCTGCCGGTGTGCTTGAGGGCGTACTCGACCGAGCGGACCGGGGCGAAGTGGCACAGGTACTCGTCGGTGAACGAGGTGCCGAGGTTGAGGCCGGGCCGCGGCTGGTAGTTGGAGAGCA
The DNA here is from genome assembly GCF_042266225.1 of Kitasatospora sp. NPDC056181. Classification (NCBI taxonomy): domain Bacteria; kingdom Bacillati; phylum Actinomycetota; class Actinomycetes; order Kitasatosporales; family Streptomycetaceae; genus Kitasatospora; species Kitasatospora sp. NPDC056181. The sequence continues at coordinate 16,190 of NZ_JBHJUK010000145.1, read as the reverse complement.
GGTAGTTGACCGGCTCCCGCTCGTCGATCCAGCCGTAGTGGTCGAAGACCCGGGCCACCATGCGCTGGCCGTTGCGCAGGGTGAACTCGTCGAAGAACATCTGCGACCTCTGGCCGGTGGTGCCGGAGGAGGTGAGGTGCAGCAGGACGTCTTCGCGGGGCAGCGAGAGGATCTCGTGGGCCTTGAAGAAGTTGGCGTGGACGAAGGGGAGCCGGTCGAGTTCCTCGATGCCGTCGAGCGGGCGTCCGCCACCCGGGGCGGCCTTGAGCAGCCGGTCGAAGAACGGGGACCTGGCCGCGTGCCAGGCGTTGGACTCGTTCATGGCCGCGGTGAAGAGGCGGTCCGTGGCGGGGCCGGCCTGGTACGGCTCGGCGATGTCGCAGAGCTGCTGTACGTGGGCCAGCGCATCGGCGTCGGGTACCGCGACCGGGCGCAGGTACTGGTTCATCGGAATATCCCGTTGGTGTTGAGGTTCTGGTGCTTCCACAGTTCGATGTACTGCTCGGCGAACGGCTGGAAGGCGGTGTCGATGGACAGGCCGCGGAAGTCGAGCGGCTGAAGGGTGCGGGCCATCACCACGTGGTCGCGGAAGCCGTTCTCCTCGCGGCGCATCGCCGGGTAGGCGGCCACCGGCAGGAAGCCGTTCGCGAGCAGCAGCCGCAGGTTCTCGTAACTGTCCAGCGGCACCAGGGTTTCGAGGTAGCTGGCGCCGTGGGCGGCGAGCTTCTGGGTGATGGTGTCCAGGTCGTCGCCGACCGCGGAGAGTCCGGGTTCGGCGCCGATCAGCGTGCAGTACCCGTCGGACGGACTGAGCTGCGCGTACAGCTCGTAGCCGCCGTCGGAGGGGGTGAGCAGGACGTTGGGGGTGTGGAAGGGGTAGAAGCACTGCCCGGGGTCGGGCAGGTGCCGGGCGAAGTGGCGGGCCACGAACTGTGGGGCGTCGACGAGTTCGAGCCCCCGGCCGGTGCCCGTGGCCGGTACCGGCAGCGGCTCGTCGGAAAGCTCCGGCCTCGGATGCGGGCCCGGGACGGCGTCCAGGGCCAGCATCAGACCGCCCAGGGCCTGCGGGACGCGCGCCACCGGAAGGCGCTGCTCGAGCACGCCCTCGCGGTGGCGCGCCAGCAGCACCATGGTCTCGTGCCGTGCGGCCTTGCGCAGGTTCGGCAGGACGCCGAGCGCCCGGAACCCGGCCTGCAGACAGATCCTTTGCGGCGCGGTGGAGTTGGTACGGGCGGTCGAGTACAGCGAATCGGCCGGCCGATCACCGCCGAGCATGGCCTCGCTGAGCTGCTGGACGGCCAGGTGGCCCGCGCCGAGGCCTCGGGCGTCCGGGTGGATCACCAGGCCCTGGAGCTTGCCGAGGCGGGCGGCAGGGTCGAGGGTTCCGACGATCGAGCCGACGAGCCGGCCGCGGCCTGGCTCACGGGCGACCAGCCAGGTGGTCTGCGGAGAGCTGATCTCGCTCGCCATCACCTCGGGATCGGTCCCGAGCGGGAGTGCGTACGCACTCCCGTAGACCTCTCGGTACAGCATGAGCAACGCGTCGACGTCATCGGGACGCGCCAGGGAATAGTTGAGCACCGGGTTGCCTCCCCCCACGAAGGCGGTACGTCCACGGATCGGCGCGGACGCGACATGGAAGAAACGAATTCACGCCCGACTTCACGCCCGACGACGAATGCCCGGATTCGGGCAGCGTCGTACGGCGGACCGGACAGGTCCGCAAGAGCAGCGTCGGGCACGAACGAAGGAGTGCAGTCACTTTGGGTTGACTGCCCATCACACTAACCCGACCTCGGCGTCACGAAGTCCCCCTCGCGGGAGGTCGACGCCGAGTCGGCAGGCAGGACAAGGGGTTCACCAGATCGGTGCGACAAGGATCACAGGCCATTCAGAAGCAGCGGTGATGGTTCGCCAAAACTCCTCTGATGGATCGTCAAATATGTACGAATTTCAACGACCGAATTGATCCGACCACCGACAAGCGGCGATTCCCGGACCGGATCGGAGAACTGTCACGTGCTGGGGCCGAAGTGGCCGCCGAGCCCTTTGTGAACGGTGATGGAGCCCGGTATCCGTCGGACCTCGCGGACGAGCGGTGGGCACCTCGGACCGTCGCATCGAGGCGGCGCCCCGGCCGGAGATCGCCCTGAGGGCACTCGCAGCGTCCAGGACGCACTGCGCTCAGGTGGTCGTACTCCGCCGAACGGGCGATCACGGCGCGGACACGGCAGACGGGCGAGGCAGTCGACCCTAGCGTGAGCCCGGGCACCTCGGGCCGAGGCCGCAGCGGGGTGGCCCGTCCGGGTCCGCGTCGTCGACGCGCGGACCACTCTGTCTCTGAACCCCTGTTTCCTGGAGGGAACATGAGTAGCGTAGTGGAATACGAGTTGAAGCTCGACTGGGTGCGGATCGACGACGTCAGCGAGGACTCCGACGACCCCGTGGGCGAGGTCTACGGCAAGATCCTGCTGGACGACCTGACCCTGTGGAACCCCTCCTACGAGAACGCCTTCGGGAACAAGCGCTCGGACATCGCGGGCATGCGGGCGGGCGAGTTCTTCAAGCTTCCCGCGGACCGGTCCTCGCGGAGGCACTTCGACGAGGATGCCCTGAACCAGTCCGCCGCCTTCCGCCTGCAGATCCGGTTGATGGAGAAGGACGACTGGAACTCGGACGACAAGATCGCCACGGTCGACGAGGAGATCCGTCCCGATCTGGGCGAGCTCAACGGCAAGACGAGCCTGAGCGCGGAGAAGACCGCCTCGGACGACGGCAAGATCACCTACCGGTACACGCTCACGCGGATCGGCTGACCGAGTAGTACCGAGGCCGGCCGGGATCACCGTCTCCGCCCCGGACCCGTAGGGAGGGTGTCCAGCTTCGGGTCGTGAGGACCGAAGAGCTGGACACCCTCCTGACGGCCCTCCACGCGCCGTCAGTGCCCGGCTCTTCGACACGAGCCGGATCACCACCATCAGCCGCGCCGCCTCCGGCAACCCGCGAGAGGCCGTCGCCCCGCACTCTCGACTCCCACTGGTGAAGACCGCAGCCGCCGGCCCGGCATCGCCGAGGAGGTGACCATCGCCTGCACGGAGGCACCTTCCCGCTCCGGCAGGAAATCGAAAAGACCCAGGCTCGCCGGGAACCGCCCGGCTTGATCGACCCCTTCGAACACGGGCAGGATCCTCCCCATGGAAGAGATCTGGGATGTCGTCAACTCCCTTGCGGCAAAGCTCGATTCACACTTCGACCGCAGCGACGAGCAGCGCTGGGCCGTACAGGCCCTCAAGCTCCAGGAGGAGGCCGGGGAGGTCGCCGAGGCCGTCATCGGGGCGCTCGGCGCCAACCCCCGGAAAGGCCACTCCCACGACTGGGACGACGTGCGCAAGGAGACCTGCGACGTGGCCCTGTCCGCCCTGGTGATGCTCGCCCGGATGGGCGGCGACCCCCGCAGGTTCTTCGAGGAGCACCTCCGGGCGGTCGCCACCCGCGACACGAAGGACGTCACTCGTACCTGACCTGCCGGCCACCGAGGACGAAACAGGTCGAGCGGTGGGCCGACCCGCGGCGGCCGGCCTCCGGCCGACCCCGTGCTGCGCGCAGACCGGGGAGCCCTTCCGGTGATCGGATTCAGCGCCCGTCGAGCCCGGGCACCTGCGGCTCGCGCGCGGCGCCCGGGTCGGGTGCGGGGCGCGGGCCGGTCGGGCCGGGCGTCTCGCTCATTTGCCGGCCCCCATGGTGATCCCCTCGGTGAGGCGGCGGCCGAGCCACGCGTAGAGACCGACCATCGGCAGGATCGAGATCGCCACCCCGGCGAACAGGGCGCCGAAGTCCGCGCCCGTGAACTGCTGTTGCTGGAAGTAGTTCAGCAGGGCGAGCGGCAGGGTGAAGCGGTCGTCGGTCTGGATGAACATCAGCGCCAGCAGGGTCTCGTTCCAGATCCCCATCGCGTTCAGGAGTGTCGCCGTCACCAGCCCGCCGCGCGCGAGCGGCAGCATGATCCGCCAGAACGTCATCGCCGCCGACACCCCGTCGAGGGCCGCCGCCTCCTCCAGTTCGGCCGGGAGCGAGGCGAAGAAGGCCGTCAGCAGGAAGACCGTGAACGGCAGCGAGGTCACGACGTACAGCACGAACAGGCCGAACAGGCTGTCGATCAGTCCGAGCCGGTTCATCAGCGCGTACAGCGGCAGCACCATCACCTGGACGGGGATGCCGAGGCCGAGCACGAAGTACAGGCTGAGGCCGTTCGACACCCGGCCGGGCCGTCGGCCGAGCACGTAGGCGGCCGGTCCCGCGACGACGACGGTCACCGTGGACGCGGCGACCACCAGCAGGGCCGAGTTGGCGAAGGCGGGTCCGAAGCCGCCCTCGTTCCAGGCCGTCGACCAGTTCTCGAAGTGGAGCGTGCCGGGCAGGGACCACGGGTGCTCCATGACGTCCCGGCTGCTCTTGAGCGAGCTGATCAGCAGGTACCCGAAGGCGAACAGGCAGAAGCCGGTGAAGAGCCAGACGGCGGCCGTCCCGGGCAGCCGGGCGAGCGCCACGGCTGCGCGTCGCCGGCGGGTCCTGCGGGGCAGGGCCCGGTGCTCGTCCGTCCGGGTCGCGGCGGTGGTCATCGCTGGAACCTCTCGTCGAATCCTGGGGGGTCAGAACTGCAGGGCTTCCCGGCGCATCAGCCGCCGCAGCACGACCACCAGGACGGCGACGAACGCCAGCGTGGTGACGGCGGAGGCCGCGGCGTAGCCGAACTGGTTCAGCGGGGTGATGCCGCCGACGGTCTCGCCGTAGACGAACAGGGCGTTGTTCCACTGGTAGGTGGGCGGCAGGGCGCCCTGGTTCCCGCCGAAGGCGAGGATGAACTCGAAGATCTTGACCGAGGTGATGGTCCACAGCACCGCGGCGGCGGCGGTCACGTCCCAGGAGAGCGGCAGCGTGACGTGGCGGAAGCGCTGCCAGGCGTTGGCCCCGTCGAGCCGGGCCGCCTCGTAGTAGGACTCGGGGATCCGGTCGACCCCGGACATCAGGATGGTCACGTAGTAGCCGGTGTTGATCCAGACCAGCGCGATCAGGACGACGTTCGTCGTCCAGCCGGGCCGGAGCCACTCGACCGGGTCGGTCCCCAGCCGTCCCAGGGCCTGGTTGACCAGTCCGTCGAGGCTGAGCAGCGAGCCCCAGAAGATGGCCAGGACGACGGACGAGACGATGTGCGGCAGGAAGACGACCCCGCGGATCAGCTTGCGGCCGCGCATGTCACGGAGCATCAGCAGGAAGCCGAAGCTGAGGACGAAGACGACCCCGCCGACACCGAACACGATCTTCAGGGTGTTGCCGAAGGCGGAGCCGAACGCGGGGTCGTGCAGCAGCTGGGTGTAGTTCCGCAGGCCCGCCCAGCGTGGGGAGTTGATGCCGTCCCAGTCGGTGAGGCTGGTGTACATCGCGTACAGGGTCGGGCCGGTGAACAGGGCGGTGTACAGGGCCACCGCCGGCGCCACGAACGGTCCGAAGATCCGCCCGCGACGCCGTTCCAGCGGTGAGGCCAGGGTCGCGGTGGCAGTCGCGGTGGCGGTCGCGGTCGCGGTGGCGGTCGTGCTCACGGGTTGGCCTTCCAGTAGTCGACGGAGGCCTGCTTGGTCTGCGCGACGAACTCGTCGGCCGTCGTGACGCCCTGGATGAAGCGGACCACGTTCGGGGTGTACGCCTTGGTGGCCCAGGCGGCGTAGTCCACGAACAGCCGGGCCTGGTCGGCGTAGACCTCGTTGCCGTCGACGGCCCTGGCGACCGCGGCGAGTTCCGCGGGCGCCGGGATGTCCGTGCGCGGGGTGATGTTCAGGGCCTGGGTCGCGATGCCCGCGAGGCGGTCCCTGTTCATGAAGTACGCGATGAACTGCTGTGCCTCGGCCGCGTGCCCGGCGCTCCTGGGGACGGCGAACCCGAAGAAGTTGACGCCGACCGCGGTGTTGCCGCCGTCGATCGCGGGGAGCTGGAAGTTGCCGTACGTGAAGCCCGCGGAGATGTTGGGCCGGCTCTCGCCGGGGACCCAGGTGCCGTTGAGGTACAGGGCCGCCTTCCCCTGGGCCCAGCTGGTCTGCGCCCCGGTGCCCTGGGTGGACTCGTAGCCCCTGATGAAGTAGTTCCGGCGCAGCTGCTCGACCTTCCCGGCGGCGGCGCGCACGCGCGGGTCGTCCCAGGCGGCACCGCTGCGGTCGGCGGCGAGCGCGCGCAGGCCCTCGGTGCCGAGCTGGCGCTGCAGGGTGAGCAGGGTCCAGTACGGGTCGTTGCTGGGCAGGGCGATCGGGGCGACGCCGGTCGCCTTGATCGCGTCGAGCTTCGCGACCAGCTCCTCCCAGTTCTTCGGCGGGGCGGCGGCGAGGTCCGGGTACGCGGCGGCGTTGAACCAGACGCCCTCGGTGGCGACCGAGTACGGCACCATGAACGGCTTGCCGTTGCGGTCGTTGAGGTAGGTCTTGTACTTGTCCGGGATCACCTCGCCGACGGTCGTGCTCTCGCCCGGGATCCGCGCGGCGTAGACGGGCGTCAGGTCGGCGCTCTGGTCGGCGGCGACCAGGGCGCCGAGCGCGTTGACCGAGTTGTCGACCAGGTCGGCCGCGGCGCCGCTCTTGAGGGTGGGGGTGATCTTCTGGATGACCTGGCGGCCCTGCCACTGGATGGTCACCTTGATGCCGGTGTCCTTGGTGAACTGCCGGGCGGCCGCCTGGATGACCTTGGCCTGCGGCTCGTTCTGGTTCCACATCGACCAGTAGGTGAAGGAGGCACCGGTGTCACCGCTGCCGCAGCCGGCGAGCAGGCCCGAGGCGAGCACGACCGCCGCGGCGGTGGCGAGGAGGCGTCTGGTACGGAGGTGCGTGGCCATGTCCGAAGTCCCGTTCCGTCGAGGGATGAGATGAGTCGGGTGCGAGATGAGGCGTGAGGTCAAGGGAGGCGTGAGGTCAGGGGAGGTCCGGGGCCGCGGGCAGGCCCCAGCGGAAGGCGGGGCTGGCCGGGACGGGCTCCACGGTCAGGTCCGGGCGGTCCCCGGCCGCGGTGACCAGGCACTCGGCGCCCGCGGGCAGGGTGATCTCCAGCAGCCCGTCCGGGCGCTGCTTCCAGCCGGTCGGGCCGGGCACGCCGGTGATCGCACCGACCTCCGGCGGCCCGGCCAGGCGGCCCGGCGCGACCAGGCAGGGCTCCCCCGCCGCGCTGTGCACCCGGATCCAGCGGGTGAGACCGCCGCGGCGGCAGGCGCTGACCCGGAAGGCGCCCTCGGCGACCAGGTCGTGCACCGTGACGTCGGGCCAGGCGTCCGGTACGGCCGGGAGGATCCGCAGGACGCCGCCCCAGCTCTGCAGCAGCAGGTCGTGCAGACTCTGCGCGCCGGACAGCGGGGTCTCGACGACCGGACCGGTCTCGGCGTACATGGTGTTCGGCCGGACGTAGCCGTCCAGCAGCTCGTGGAGCCGGCGCAGCGCCTCGTCGCCGTCGCCGAGGAGTGCGTACATCGAGGCGCCGCCGGTGAGGCTGTAGCCCTGGAGCTCACCGGTCAGGCCGAGCCAGTGGTCCAGGCTCCGCCGCAGCAGGGAGCGGTTGGCGGGGCGGGACAGGTCGAGCTGGTGCAGGGGGTGGAACCAGAGCACGTGCGAGTAGTGCCGGTGGGAGCTGGTCAGCCGCAGGTCCCGGCCGATCCACAGGCCTTCGTCGGCGTCCTGCGGCGGTGCGGTGAGGCGGTCGAGCACGTGCTGCCAGGTGGGGGCGAGCGGGTCCGGGATCCCGAGCCGCGCGGTCGCGTCCAGCAGGGTCCGGCAGCCCCAGTGCAGCAGCGCGAGGTCGTAGTTGCAGTCGCCGGTGGTCCCGTACTCCGGGGAGTAGGTGGCCGGCAGGTGCAGCACGCCGTCCTCGTCGGGGGTGAGGAAGTGGAGGTAGTAGTTGACGGCCCGGCGCAGCAGCGGGACGACGGTGTCGCGCAGGTACGGTTCGTCCATCGTGTGGCGGTGGGCGAGCCACGCGGTGTGCAGGGCCCAGGTCAGGTTGCCGACCTCGGGGAGGGTTTCGGTCCGCCCCGGAACGCCGGCCGGTTCGCTGCGCAGGTCGTCCTGGCTGGAGCGCCCGAGCACCAGGGAGTCGCCGCGGTAGGCCTCCGGCGTGGAGGCGAGCAGGCCCGGTGTGCCGTGCTCCAGTGCCGTGCGCAGGGAGTCGAGTTCGGGGTGCCCGGAGGCGTTGATCGGCCAGTACTCCAGCTGGACGTTGAGGTTCCACCAGGCGGCGGGCCAGGGGGTGTGCTCCAGCCAGGGGCCGTGGGTGGCCAGGACGGGCCGGTCGGCGCGGGTGGCGCAGGCCAGTTTGTAGAGCTGGATCCAGTAGAAGCCCTGCAGCCGGGCGTCGGGGACGGAGAGGAAGCTCCGGGGGTAGTAGGCGTGCCACCAGCTGCGGTGGGTCGCGGTGAGCTGTCCGGTGCCCGTCCGGCCGGCCTCGGTCAGGGTGGCGTCGGCGCTGCGGCTCGCGGAGGGGTCGGTGGCGCTGTGGGCGACCGTGCAGAGCAGGGTGGTGCCGTCCGGTCCGGTCGTGGTCCGCCAACGGGTCTCGGTGCGGCCCCCGCAGGCGAGGTCCTGGACGCAGCTGCCGCCGTCGGGTGCGGTGGTGGTCACCGGTGGCGGGTTGTCCTTCAGGCCGGCCGGCCGCTGCTCGGGGTAGAACACCTCGCGGGGCGGGACGGCCGGGGCGGGGGTGAAGCTCCAGGAGACCTGTTCGGCGCCGTCCCGTGGACAGCAGCGGACGATCAGCAGGTCGCGCTCGGCGTGGACGAGCGCGGTGAGCGCGATCGTCCCGCGGGTCGTGGAGACGGTGCCGTCGAGTTCGGCGTCCCAGAGCGAGAGCCGGAGGTCCACGCCGGTCACCTCGCCCAGGGTCCGCAGCGTCAGGTGGCCGATCGGCAGCCGGGTGCCGCCCCAGAGCGGCCCGCCCGCGTCCTGGTGGTCCCGGACCCGGCTGTCGCCGAGGACGAACCGGAGCCGGGTGTCCCCCTCCGTCCGGCGTACGGAGGCGGCCAGGCCGCCGTTGCCGAGGAACGGACCGTCGTAGAAGCTGCCGGGGACGGCCTGCCAGACGGGGTCGAGCGTGCTCAGGAAGTCCCGCCAGCCGGATCCGGCGGCGAGGCGGTCGTCCAGCGGCGGGTGGTCGGGGGGCTGGGGGCCGGTCATGGCTGATCCGTTTCGATGCGGGGCCGGCGGCGGCGCCGGTGGGTGGTGGTGTGCGCGGGCCGTCATCGGCCCAGCCAGCCGCCGTCGACGGGCAGCAGGGTGCCGTGGACGTAGTCGGAGGCGGGTGCGGCGAGGAAGACCACCGCGCCGGCGATGTCGTCCGGTGCGGCCCAACGGCCCGCCGGGATGCGGTCGAGGATCGCCGCGTTGCGGGTGGGGTCCTCGCGCAGGGCCCGGGTGTTGTCGGTGGCGACGTAGCCGGGGACGACCGCGTTGACGTTGACGCCGCGCGCCGCCCACTCGTTGGCGAGCGCCCGGGTGAGGCCGGCGATGCCGGACTTGGCGGCGGCGTAGCCGGGCACGGTGATCCCGCCCTGGTAGCTGAGCAGCGAGGCGGTGAACACGATCTTGCCGGAGCCGCGGGCGAGCATCCGCCGGCCGACCTCGCGGGTGAGGACGAACTGGCTGCTCAGGTCGACGGCCAGGACGTGGTCCCAGTCGTGGTCGCCGTGCTCGGCGGCCGGCGCCCGCGCGATGGTGCCGGCGTTGTTGACCAGGATGTCCACCGGCCTTGCCAGTGAGGCGAGTTCGGCGCCGAGGGCGGTGACGGCGGCCCGGTCGGCGAAGTCGGCGCGCAGGGTCAGGCACTGCCGGCCGAGCGCCGTCACGCGCTCGGCGACCTCGCTGCCGGAGGGCTCCAGGTTGGCGCTGACGGCGACGATGTCCGCGCCGGCGGCGGCCAGCGCCTCGGCCATGGCCAGGCCGAGGCCGCGCCGGGCGCCGGTGACGACGGCGAGCCGCCCGGTCAGGTCGAAGAGCCGCCGGTGTCCGGGGGTGGTCATGCCTGCTCCGTCCCGGTGGCGGGCCGGCAGTCGATCAGGACCTTCATCGCACCACCGCCGGAGTCCAGGGCGGCGAGGGCGGCGTCCGCGCGGGCGAGCGGTTCGATCCGGGAGACGAGGGCGTCGACGGGGAGGTCCCCGGCCGCGAGCAGGCGGGCGGCCTCCTCGAAGTCCTCACGCAGGTAGAGCCGGGCCCCGACGAGGGTGAGCTCACGCCAGAAGAAGCGGTGCAGGTCGACCGCACGGGGCACGGCGTGGATGGCGACCAGGACCAGCCGCCCGCGGACACCGAGACAGCCCACGGCTGTGGTCACGCCGTCGGCGGCGCCGGAGACCTCGAACACCACCTCGGCGCCCGCGCCGCCGGTCCGGGCCCCGACCTCGGCGACGACGTCGGCGGCCGAGGGGTCCAGGCAGACCAGGCCGAGCCGCTCCGCGACGGACCGCCGGTGGGCGTCGGGTTCGACCACCAGGACGTCCGCTCCGGCGCGGCGGGCGACGAGGGCGATCAGCACGCCGATCGGGCCTCCGCCGACGACGGCGGCCCGCTCGCCGGCGGCCAGCCCGGAGCGGCGCACGTCGTGGACGGCGACGGCGGTGGGTTCGACGAGCGCGCCGTGGTCGAGGCGCAGCCCGTCCGGGAGCCGGACCAGGAGGTCGGCCGGGACGGTCCAGCTGTTCTGCATGGCCCCCTCGGAGTCGATGCCGAGGAAGCCGAGGTGGTGGCAGAGGTGGGTGTGGCCGGCGGCGCAGGCGGGGCAGCGGCCGCAGGTGACCGTGGGCATCACGGTGACGTGCTCGCCGACCCGCCAACCGGTGACGCCGGCGCCGAGTTCGGCGATCCGGCCGGACATCTCGTGTCCCAGGACGGCGGGCGGCCGGACGCGGGCGGCCATGGCGCCGTGCAGGACGTGCAGGTCCGTACCGCAGATGCCGGTGTAGGCGACGTCGATGCGGACCTGTCCGGCGGCGGGCGGTACGGGGTCACAGCGTCGGACCAGCACGGTCCGGTCGCCGGTGTAGGTGGCCTGGTGCATCAGGATCTCCAGGAGGGTCGACAACGGGGTGGGTGGATGGGTGAGGCCGGCTCAGGCCGTGCGGTGGGCGGGCCGGTAGACACGCAGGGCGTCGGACGGCACGCGCGACCTGCACGGGCGGCCGGCGCGGGCGGCCGGGTCAGGCGGCCGGGTCAGGCGGTGGCCGGCTGCCGCGCCCAGACCGGCCCGTCGGGGTAGAGGTGGTCGGCCGCCGACGCGGGGTGCATTTGGGCGCCGAGGCCGGGGACGCTGGGCGCGGTGTAGCGGCCGCGCTCGACGCGGACCGGGACGGTGAAGTGCTCGTGGAGGTGGTCGACGTACTCGATGACGCGGTCCTCGGTGCTGCCGCTGACGGCCACGAAGTCGAACATCGCCAGGTGCTGGACCATCTCGCACAGTCCGACGCCACCGGCGTGCGGGCAGACCGGCACGCCGAACTTGGCGGCGAGCAGCAGGATCGCGACGTTCTCGGTGACGCCGGCGACGCGGCTGGCGTCCAGCTGGAGGACGTCGATGGCGCCAGCCTGGAGGAGCTGCTTGAACATCACCTGGTTGTGGCAGTGCTCCCCGGTGGCCACCTTGACCGGGGCGACGGCGGCGCGGATCCGGGCGTGGCCGAGGATGTCGTCCGGCGAGGTCGGCTCCTCGATCCAGTAGGGGGCGAACTCCTGGAGCGGTTCCATCCGTTCGATCGCCTGCCCGACCCCCCAGGCCTGGTTGGCGTCGATCGCGATCCGGACGTCCGGCCCGACCGCCTGCCGGGCGAGCCGCAGCCGGCGCAGGTCGTCCGCCGGGTCGGCCCCCACCTTGAGCTTGATCTGGGTGAAGCCCTCCGCGACCGCCTCCTCGCACAGCCTGACCAGCTTCTCGTCGTCGTAGCCGAGCCAGCCGGGCGTGGTGGTGTAGGCGGGGTAGCCGTGGTCGAGCAGGTGGCGCCGGCGCTCGGCCCGGCCGGGTTCGGCGCGGCGCAGGATCTCCAGGGCCTCCGCCGGGGTGAGCGCGTCGCGCAGGTAGCGGAAGTCGACGAGTGCGACGAGCTCCTCCGGGCTCAGCTCGGAGAGCAGCTGCCAGACGGGCTTGCCGACGCGCCGGCCGTAGAGGTCCCACATGGCGTTGACGATCGCCGCGGCGGCCATGTGGATCGCCCCCTTCTCCGGTCCCAGCCACCGCAGTTGGCCGTCCCCGGTGAGGCGCCGGGAGAAGCCGCCGAGGTCGGCGAGGGTGGCCTCGACCGGCAGTCCGGTGACCAGCGGGGCGAGCGCGCGGACGGCGGCCACCTGGACGTCGTTGCCGCGGCCCACGGTGAACGCCAGGCCGTGGCCCTCCTCGCCCGTGCTCGTGCGGACGGTCACGTAGGCGGCCGAGTAGTCCGGTTCGGGGTTGAGCGCGTCGGAGCCGTCGCGCTCGCGGGAGGTGGGGAAGCGCACGTCCAGCGCTTCGACACCGATGATGCGGTTCATGACCGAGGCCTTTCGAGGCGTCATGGGTGCATGCGGAAGGTTGTCGATCGGCACAGCGACCGCCGAGACATGGGATGTACTTTTGAGCACAGGCGCACCGCCTGTCCAGACTCCCGTCCAGGGAAATGACAAACTCCCAGGTGAGCTACGGGAATTGCTTCACTGGCTCGAGCAAGTTCGTTCAACGGGAGAAGAATTGATGGGATGTCCCCTAGGCTGAGTGCACCCGCCCGGACGCTCCACGGCATGCTCGTGCGGTGCACCCACCGGCCGTCACCCGAGGAGCCCGCAGTTGTCACTGACCGACATGGCCATCGCTCGGATCCGCGAACTGATCCGCTCGGGCGCGCTGCCGCCCGGATCCAAACTTCCGCCCGAGCAGCAGCTCGCCGCCGACCTGGGACTGTCGCGCAATCTGATGCGCGAGGCCGTCAAGGCGCTCGCCGTGGCCCGGGTCCTGGAGGTCCGACGCGGTGACGGAACGTACGTGACCAGCCTGGCCCCCGGCGTACTCCTGGAGAACCTCGCCAGCGCCGTGGAACTCCTCACCGGGGAAACCCTGTTGGAGCTCACCGAGACCCGCAGGCTCCTCGAACCGGCCGCCACCGCACTCGCGGCGACCCGGATCGACGACGCGGCCCTCACCAAGCTGGCCGGCCACCTCGACGCGATGCGGGCGTCACGGCACAGCCCCGAACAACTCAACCTGCACGATGCCGCCTTCCACCGCACGATCGTCGCCGCCACCGGCAACGAGACGCTGACCACACTGCTGGAGGGGATCTCCAGCCGCACGCTGCGCGCCCGCGTCTGGCGCGGTCTGGTCGACGGCCGCGCCGCCGACCAGGCCATCACCGAGCACGAGGCGATCCACCGGGCGCTCGCCGCCCGGGATGCGCCGCTGGCCCAGGCCGCCGCCCTGATGCACGTCACCACCACGGAGAACTGGTTGCGGGCGAACCTCCATCGACCGGAGGAAGGCCAACGGGTCGGCAGCTCGTCGGAGGTCGCCCGGACGCTGCCCTGACCCCCGCCCGGGTCGAGATCACGAAGCATCATATGCGATATACGACTTGGCCTGCCAGGGACTTGCACCCCCGTTCCCCCGGCCCGGCCGGACTACGCACCGTTCACGCAGGAATCGACGCCCTCGCAACCCAACCGTGGCCGACCGTGACCTCGCGCCGCCGGACCCACCGTGACGGAATGACACCTCGACAGGATCCGAGCCGGCCTGACGTGCCGTCACGCCCGGAGCCGAAGCGCGCCGCACACGCCGCTTCCCTGCCCGTCCGCCACTGCGGCGCGCACCACCGCAGCAGGTACCCGCGGCCCCACCCCGCCCGTCCACCCGGGCGAGCGCCGCCGGTACCTGCGACCGACCGAGGAAAGAGACCTCCTTGAACCGCACCACCGGACGCGACCTCGTCGTCGCGGCCACCCTGCTGGCCCTGACGACCGGCCTCTGCACCGCGACCGCGGGCCCGGCCGCCGCCGCGACCCCCGGCAGCTGGACCTCAGTCCAACCCGGCGCCACCCCGGGCGGCTGCGACGGTGTGCGCGCCACCGTCGCACTGGACCCGGGCGGCACGCCCACCCTCGGGGCCACCTGGGACTGCCGGCCGGTCCTGAGCCCCGCCCCGATCGGACTGGTCACCACCACCACCGACTTCAGCACCGGCCTGGACTTCGTCAGCCGCTCCGACCGCACCGTCGAGGAGACCTACTCGACCACCACCGGGAACTCCCGGACCCGCACGCGCACCGCGACCGAGACCCGGCTGGTCCTCGCCAGGGGCGCCGAGCGGATCACCGTCCTGCTGCGGACCTCCCCGGACGGCGTGGCGCTGCGCTACGAACTCCCGGGCGGGGCCACCGTGCTGCGCGAGACCACCTCGTTCGACCTTCCGACGGACGCTCAGCTCAGCCGCGAGGCGTTCGGCGCCGCTCACGAGAGCGTGTACAGCACGTCGGCGGTGTCGGCGGTGGCGACCGGCGAGTACGGGATGAGCATGTTCGGGCAGCTCGGCAACGGGGCCCGCGTCCTGCTCTCGGAGTCCGGCGTCGACGGGGGCTACTCCGGCGGGCGTTTCACCCACACCCAGGGCAACGGCCGCTTCACGGTGAAGCTCGCGGATGCCCAGGTGGTCCGCACCGCCGCGTTCACCACCCCGTGGCGGGTCGCCGCGATCGGCAGCACGGCGACCGTCGTGGAGTCGACGCTGGAGGACGACGTCGCACCGCCGTCCAGGATCGCCGACACCTCGTGGATCAAGCCGGGCATCGCCGCCTGGCCCTGGTTCGACGGCGGGAGGGCCACCCAGTCCGACCTCACCAAGCTCAAGGCCTGGGCCGACTACGCCTCTTCCCAGGGCTGGCCCTACCTGCTGGTCGACGACGGCTGGAAGAACGTCACCTGGATGCCCGACCTGGTCTCCTACGCGCAGGCCCGCGGCGTGAACATCATGCTCTGGTACCACTGGCAGGACCTCGACACCGCGGCCGAGCGCGACGCCGAGTTCACCAAGCTCAACCGGTGGGGCGTCGCCGGGGTGAAGATGGACTTCATGGGCTCCGAGACCCAGGTGCGCCAGCAGTGGTACGACGCGGCGCTTGCCGACGCAGCCGACCACAGGCTGATGGTGGACCTGCACGGCTCCCGCCTCCCGGTCGGCGTCTACCGGACCTGGCCGAACGTCCTGACCATGGAGGCCGTGCGCGGCGAGGAGTACAGCACCAGTCGCACCATCGGCCACGTCACCGCCGTCCCCTTCACCCGCGGCGCGCTCGGCGCCACCGACTACTCGCCGATGAGCTTCCAGCGCTCCAACCCCGACAGCGACGGCGCCGAACTCGCCCTCGGCGTCCTCTACGAGAGCGCCCTCATGCTGCCCGGCGGCAAGGTCTCCGACTACAAGGCACGGCCCGAGGCGCAGCGCTGGATGCGGCAGCTGCCGACCGTGTGGGACGAGACCAGGTTCGTCCAGGGCGACCCGGTCGGCGGCGCGGTCGTCGCCCGCCGCAACGGCGACCGCTGGTTCGTCGGCGCCGTCACCGGCGGCGGCGCCGGGACCCTCGCGTACTCGACGTCCTTCCTGGGCAGCGGCAGCTGGCACGCCGAGATCACCACCGACGGGACCGGCGCTCTGGTCCGCACCAGCCGGGTGATCCGGGCCGGCGACACCCTGGAGGTCCCGAACGTCGCGCACGGCGGCCACGTCGTCACGCTCACCCGCGTCGCGAACCTGCCCGCCGGGTACCGGACCGTCGCGCTCGCGGGCACCGCCGACGCCCTCGCCGTCGACGGATCCGCCGGCGGCTGCAACGTGCCGGTCGTCCGGGCCCCGGGCGACGGCGGCGCCGGCCGGAGCTTCGAGCTGAGGCCGCTCGGCGACGGCTACGTCCGCATCGTCAACCGGGGCAGCGGCGAGGACGTGGTCGTCCAGGGTGCCTCGCGCGACGCCGGCGCCAAGGTCGTCCAGTGCGTCTACGCGACCGGGGAGAAGACCAACGACGAATGGCTCGCGGAGGACGCGGGCAACGGCCGGATCCGCCTCGGCAACCGTTACAGCGGCCTCTACCTGACCGCCCCCGCGACAGCGGGCGGTCAGTTCGAGCAGCGACCCCTCGATGGGTCCGGACGGCAACTGTTCACGG